>NZ_JAKGAW010000015.1:0-95984 GCF_021532475.1 Pseudoalteromonas sp. APAL1
GAGTATGTTGAATACTACTTTAGGATTTTAAAAAGTAAGCTCAATGATGAAGCTCCAGCTACTGCACAAAAAAATATAAACCTAGAAATTCTTTCTAAAGAAGTTATTCCGCTCCCCCCTATAAAAGAGCAAATAACTATTGCAGAAAATCTTAATAATGAGCTGGAAAGCGTTAAAAGGCAGCAAGCATCTGTAAAGCTTGGTTTAAAGCAATCCAACGCTCAACGTAAAAACATTTTAAAAAGTGCATTCTCAGGGGAGCTTGTTCCTCAGGATGAGAATGACGAACCTGCATCTTTGCTGTTAGAAAAAATTTCCAAAGAAAGAGAAGAGCTGGCTTCAAAAGTTAAGCCTAAAAAAACACGTCAACCTAAAAAAAAAGCTAAAGTAATGGACACCTTATTAGAAATTTTAACCGCAGAAGATAAATGGATTGATGCTCAAGAAGCATTCGAAAAGTGTGGTGTTACAAAAAATACCACATCAGATGATATTGAAAAGCTCTATTTGGAGCTTCGTGAACTGTTAAATTCAAACCAAGTTGAAGTTAAAAAGGTTAGTAAAACTGATAAGTTAAGGATTGTGCGCAATGAGGCTTCATAAGCTAACTATTGGTAGTGCTAAGGAGCCTAAAGGCGCTATTGATAACCACCGCTATAACAACCTAAAAAATGTTACCGTAGATTTTGATCAGGGAGAGTGGATTACTGTTGTTATCGGTAAGAATGGCACTGGTAAATCAAATGTGTTGGAAGCCATTACACATTTATTTTGTGAGTTAGCAATGGACGCTAATATGCCCTCAAGAAAGCCACAGTTAAACTTCTTTTACAAGTTAACATACTCCTGCAACGAGAAAGTAATTACCATCACAGGGGACCCAGATAAGACCGAAAACGAGGTTTACAACGTAAAGTATATTGAGCTAAGTAAAGAAGAGAAGGCAGAAACTCAATTAAAATTAATTGAAGATATAGATGAAGCTGAAATTAAAGCATCTGACATTAAATATTCAGCATTTAGGAAAAAAGAAAATGAGTTTTTACCTCAGTTTATTTTTGGCTATTACTCCGGCAATAGTGACCGAATGCGATCTGCTTTTGAACCTTACTTGAAAAGGCATGATGATGCTTTACGTAATAATAAAAGTGACAAAGAATTAGAGCTTAGAAAACTATTTTATGCGCTGCCTGAACACAGCCAGTTTGTATTATTAGCTTTTATGGAAACAGATAAAAGCAAGTCTGATTTAGTTATCAAAAAATTCTTAGAGACTGAAATTGGAATTGATCCGGACAATGGCTTTGACTCAGTTTTATTTGTATTAAAACAACCACCTTGGGATCGAAACCCTCGCCTTAAACTTGAAGCAAAAAAGAAAGGAATAGAGTTTAAGCCAGATATTTTTTGGGGGGCAGAGGGAAAGGTTAGAAAGTTTTTAAATCGCCTGCTGGATATTTCTTTAGCACCAATTAAAACGACTAGAGACGTTAAAAGCACGTTATGGGCGAAAAAAGGTAATGAAACAGAATTCGTATACTTATTTGTAAAAGACATTGATGCATTAAGCAAACTAAGAAATTCACAAACAGGGCGTGAATTTTTTAATGAGCTGGAAAGCACTTATGTGTCTGAGTTAATTGATGATGTGCGTATTAGAGTTAAATTACAGAAAAATGATGGAACAGTTACCTTTAAAGAGTTAAGTGAAGGAGAACAGCAACTATTGACTGTGCTGGGGTTAGTTAGGTTTACAGCGGAGAAGGAAAGTTTATTTTTGCTAGATGAACCTGATACCCATCTAAATCCAAAATGGAATGTCAAATATATTAACTATTTAAGAGAGTTTGTAAATAGCGCCAACTCGGAAGATTCTTCTTCTCACATCATCCTAACGACACATAATCCAATTGCGGTAGCAGAGTTAAATCGAAAGCAAGTCCGAATACTGCATCATAAAGGTGAAAGTAGAGAAATCGTATCTCTCCCACCAGAAAAAGACCCCAAAGGTATGGGCTATAGCGGGGTGATTACCAGTGATTTGTTTGGCTTAGGCTCAAGTCTAGATAGGTCAACAACTGAAGATTTACTCAAATTACATAAACTTTCGACCAAATCAGGAAAATTAACTGAAGAAGAGAAAAATGAATTGAGAATTCTTCGAGAACGAATAGAAAAATTAGATTTTAATTTTGCATCAGATGACAGAATTGAGCGTGAATTTACCAGAGCGAGATTCGAGTTATCTAAATCATCAGATAAAGAGTTTGATAGCCCAATTCTTACAAAAGAAAACAGAGAAAAGGCTTTAGGGGTACTTGTCCAAAGTCTCCTAGAGTCTTTAAATGAGGATGAAGGTTAATGAGGTATATTGAATTAGTTGGGCCTATACCTCGCAGAAAGCAAACAGCACTGAATAATCGCAAAAATAAAGTCGATGAAAAATTAACTGTTAAGGCAAAAAAAGAATATATCAAAAAGACCAACACATGGGGCCTTTTAAAAAATTGGCTGTCTGAGCTGAGTGATGGAAAGTGTTGGTATTGTGAAGCAAGCTCAGAAAGAGCTACTGCTGATGTAGATCATTTTAGACCTAAAGCAGGGGTAACTTGTGAGAGAAATAAACTTGCTAACCATGATGGCTATTACTGGCTAGCTTACGAATGGGAAAACTATCGCTATAGTTGCCAACGATGCAATCGCCCAGAAAAAGACAGTGATATTACATATGGTAAGCATAATGAGTTTGCCTTACTAGATGAGAGTCAGCGTAAAAATAACCCGTTATGCACCAATGTAGAATCCCCTAAGCTTTTAGATCCCTGTATTGAAGGTGATACGGAGCTTTTAGCTCATTTAAAGAATGGAGAAGTTGCACCTGTTTATCCTGATGATAGTGATGAATACGTGAGAGCTGGATATACAGTTAAAGTCTTAGGGCTAAACCAATATGGGGTGCCCAAAAAGAAAAGAGATTTATGGGAGCCTATTCAAGAATTAATTGAACTAGTGGGTAATAATCCAAGAGTTATTAGGCAATTAGAGAAAAAATTATCTCCGGTAGAAACTGAGTACTCAAGTTTTTTCCGAGCAATGATAAGCCTGCATAGAGATAAAGATTGGGTTGATAACTTACTTTAACCTGACAGAACGAATTAGAGGAAATTAGTATGAACGCTCCTGCGTTAGTACAAAAAGTTTGGAATTACTGTCATACATTACGTGATGATGGTGTTGGTTATGGCGACTACTTAGAACAGTTAACCTATCTATTATTTTTAAAAATGGCGCATGAGTATGCGCAACCACCTTACGACAGAGACACTAAAGTTCCAACAGAGTATAACTGGGAATCTTTAAGTGGGTTAACGGGTGAAAAGCTAGAAGAACAGTATAGAAAGATTTTAAAAAATCTCGCAAAAGCTGGCGGCATGTTAGGCGCTATCTTCTATAAAGCTGAAAATAAAATCCCTGACCCTGCAAAGCTATCTCGCATTGTTACCATGATTGATAACGAAAACTGGATAAGTTTAGATGCTGATGCAAAAGGTGATTTATATGAAGGGCTTCTGCAAAAAAACGCGGAAGATACGAAAAGTGGCGCGGGACAATACTTCACGCCTAGACCGTTAATTGATGCTATATTAGCGTGTGTTCAGCCAGAACCAGAGAAAACCATTTCAGATCCTGCTTGCGGAACAGGTGGCTTCTTTTTAAGTGCCAGTGATTGGATTGCTTATGGTGATCCGCAGTGGATTCAAAAAGAAATGAATCATTGGAATCCATCGAAGCATGATGAATCCATTGTTCCAAAGTTGAAGCTCAATAAGGCACAAGCACAATCGTTAAGAGACAAAACATTTAGAGGTAACGAGATTGTCCCTTCAACAAGACGTATGTGCTTAATGAACTTGTTTTTACATAATATTGGTAGTATTGATGGGCAACCTGAAGTTGAAAGAGCAGACGCATTATTAACACCAATAACTGGTGAAAATAAGGTTGATTATGTTCTGGCGAATCCACCTTTCGGAAAAAAGAGCAGTGTAACTATCACCAATGCTGAAGGCGGTGAAGATAAAGATGCACTAACTTATGAGCGCCAAGATTTTTGGGCAACCACTACCAACAAACAGTTAAACTTCTTACAGCATATTGTTTCAAGCTTAAAAGATACTGGTAAAGCCGCTGTTGTATTACCTGATAACGTATTGTTTGAAGGTGGTGCTGGTGAGCGTATTCGTAGAAAGTGGTTAAATAACTGCGATGTACATACCATCTTAAGATTGCCAACAGGTATCTTTTACGCTAATGGTGTGAAAGCGAATGTTGTGTTTTTTGACAATGCTGCCCGTGATGAAAAAGTTCATACCAAAGGTATTTGGTTTTACGACCTAAGGACTAATAAACATTTCACACTAAAACAACGACCAATGACACTGAATGACTTAAAAGACTTCATTAAGTGTTACAACCCTGAAAACCGTCATGAACGTCAAGAGACTGAGAGGTTCAAATACTACAGTTATGATGAGCTAATCAATCGAGACAAAGCGAGCTTGGATATATTCTGGCTAAAAGATGACAGCTTAGATAATTTAGATAACCTGCCACCACCTGATGTTTTGCAGCAAGAAATCATCGACCACTTAGAAGCTGCTTTAGCGGCTTTTAAAGATGTAGCAGCAGGGTTGCCTTCTAGCGTTGAAAAATAATGTTTATCCTGTAGCCAGTTATCTTATATCTGGTTACAGTCCTCTGTTAACATTAACAATAGTGATGTTGCCTTGTTTAACCTTCATATTGATGGTTAAAAAGTCAGGATTAGATCCACGCATTTAGTATGTTTTTAACCACAATTTTCCTACTATCGAACTTTACTATGTATAGAGTAGAGGTGACTTATGGATACTATAGTTTGCGATTGGCAAATCGTGGCCGTTGAAGACGATGGGCACCGAATCGGTCAAGTTTTGTGGGGCATCTGTGTTGAAGATAAATCTTTTAGGTTTGGCAAGGGTGACTATATTTGCACCTCAAAGTTGGTTGAAATAAAGCCTAAGAAAAACCTGCTAAAAACAGCAAGTGGCAGTACCTACAAAGTAGTCGGTGAAGGTAAAAAAGCTACCGTTGAACTCTCTGATTTTGAACTACTTCGTCATGGTTTTAGCCCTGAGCAAATAGAAACATTAAAAACCACATCACATCGACACTAATGTCTCTAGTAATATCAGTTCCGATACAGTAACAACTCCAGCCTATATTTGTCTCTATTCGACTGTGGATTGTCTTTGTTTGAATCTAATTGTCTTAATCTAGAATCTAATAAACTAATCAACAATACTGCCCTGCTGCAAAGCCGCAGCTCCAGGCGTATTGGAAGTTGTAGCCGCCTAGCCAGCCGGTTACGTCGGTGACTTCGCCGATGAAATAAAGGCCCGGTGATTTTTTAGCTTCAAAGGTTTTTGAGCTTAACTCGTCGGTGTCTACACCGCCAAGCGTTACTTCGGCTGTTCTATAACCCTCTGTGCCGTTGGGTTTAATTTGCCAATTGTGAATGTAATCATGTAACGCGTCGATTTGCGCATGGGTTAGTTGGTTTACATTGCAATCAGGAATTGCTTTGCTGTCGTGCAGCATTTCAACAAAGCGTTTTGGTAAAATTGTCGCAAGGGTATTTTTTAATGACTTTTGACCTTGGCTTTGACGCCAATCTTCGAACTGCTGTTTTAAATCAAGCTCTGGTAACAAGTTAATATACACCGTTTGCCCTGCACGCCAAAAAGAGCTGATTTGCAAAATCGCTGGGCCCGAAAGGCCGCGATGAGTAAACAAGATGTTTTCTTTAAACTGGGTGCCATCTTCACTGGTAACCAGACAAGGAATGCTGATCCCCGATAACCCGTCAAAGCGATCTTTATCATGCTGATGCAAAGTAAATGGCACTAATGCCGCCATGGTTGGCAGCACAGTTAAACCAAATTGCTCAGCAATTTTATAACCAATTGGCGATGCACCAAGCTTAGGCATGGTTAATCCGCCCGATGCGACAACTAACGACTCACATTGATAGCTGTCTTGTTCGGTAATAACTTCATAACCCGCATCGGTTTTAGTCACGCTGAGTACTTCGTTACGCAGAGTAATGTTAACCCCCGCCCACTCGCACTCAGTTAGAAGAATATCGACGATATCTTGCGCGCTGTTATCACAAAATAACTGACCCAGTGTTTTATGATGATAAGCCAAGCCGTGACGGTCCACCAGCTCAATAAAGTCATGCTGGGTGTATCGGCTTAAACACGATTTTACAAAGTGAGGATTACCACACAAGTAGTTGTCTGGGCTTGCATTTTCATTGGTGAAGTTACAACGTCCGCCGCCGCTAATTAATATTTTACGGCCCGGCTTTTTGCCCATATCAAGCACAGTAACATTGCGACCACGGTAGCCTGCTTGTGCAGCACACATCAAACCTGCAGCGCCAGCGCCTATCACAATTACATCTACTTGGGTCATTACTCATACTCACTAAAAAAATTTAGCTGATTATAACAAGTTATTTTACATGAGGTGTTAACTGTGAGGTGTTTTTACAAAAAAGATAAAACCAAAAAACGAAATAAAGTAAAAACTCAAAACCTAAAAATTAAAACTTTTTAACTAGAAAAGAACGAAAAAAACACGAAAAAAGCACCATTTAGCCATCTATACATTTAGTTATAACCAAAATAGAGACAAACATAATAAAACGATATTTTAACTTAATTTACATTTATTTTACCTTTGTCCCCCTTCGCGAAAAATATCGTGGAGATTAACATAACAATCTAGGGATCATTATGACAACTAACAACAACTTGAAAAAGTGCGCAATTGCACTGAGCTTGACTGCGTTGTTTGGGACGACGGCAGCAATGGCGACTCCAAACCAACTTATGACACCATCGATGCAGGAAACGGCAGCAAAACTACAAGGTCAAGACGGCTTTGGTACGCAGTTCATCATTAAGTATAAAAACAACAGTGATGAAATGATGACGATGTCGGCAGCAGAACAATCGCCAACTATGATGAACAAAAAGGCTCAAGGCTTTGTTAAAAACTTCACCAGTAAAAAAGGCAAAGTAAAAGCCCAATATGTTCGTGCAATGGCGATGAGTAATCACCACGTAATGCGTGCTGATAAAAAACTTTCTGCTGAAGAAGCGCAAGAGTTCATGCAAGAGATGATTGCAACAGGTAATGTTGAATACATCGAAATCGACCAAATGTTAAAGCCATTCGCAACACCTAACGACCCTCGTTATAACGACCAATGGCACTACTACGAGCAAGCGGGTGGTTTAAACCTACCTACCGCTTGGGACACAGCAACAGGTAGTGGTGTGGTTGTAGCGGTACTTGATACAGGTTACCGTCCGCATGTTGACCTTAATGCCAATATTTTACCGGGTTACGACATGATCTCTAATCTGTCTGTAGCAAATGACGGCGGTGGTCGTGATAGCGATGCACGCGATCCGGGTGATGCAATCAGCGCTAATGAATGTGGTTACACACACAGTGCACAAAGCTCTAGTTGGCACGGAACTCACGTTGCTGGTACGGTTGCAGCAGTGACTAACAATGGAGAAGGTGTTGCTGGTGTTGCATACGATGCGAAAGTAGTTCCTGTTCGTGTACTTGGTAAATGTGGTGGTTTAACGTCTGATATCGCTGACGGTATTATCTGGGCTTCAGGTGGTTCTGTATCAGGCGTACCAGCGAATGCTAATCCTGCTGATGTTATCAACATGAGCTTAGGTGGTAGCGGTTCATGTAGCTCAACCACGCAAAGTGCCATTAACCAAGCTCGTAACAACGGTTCTGTGATCGTAATTGCTGCTGGTAACGATAACGATAACTCTGCGAACTACAACCCAGGTAACTGTAATGGCGTTGTAAACGTTGCATCTGTAGGTCGTGACGGTGGTCGTGCTTACTACTCAAACTATGGTAGCAACATCGATGTTGCAGCACCAGGTGGCGCACAAAGCTTTGCTAATGACTCTGAAGGTGTTTTATCAACACACAACTCAGGTTCTACTGGCCCAAGCAGCGATTCATACCACTACTCGCAAGGTACGTCGATGGCGGCACCTCATGTTGCGGGTGTAGCGGCGCTAATTAAACAAGCGAAACCATCAGCAACACCAGATGAAATCGAAAACATCTTAAAATCAACAACGCGTTCATTCCCAGCAACATGTACTAGCTGTGGTACAGGTATTGTTGATGCGGCAGCCGCTGTTGCAGCAGCATCAGGCACAACACCGCCACCACCAACAGGTAACGTGTTAGAAGATGGCCAAGCACTCACTGGTTTAAGTGGTTCAGCTAGCAGCCAAACTTTCTACACAATGGAAGTACCAGCAGGCGCAACGAATGTAACTTTCACTATGAGTGGTGGAACAGGTGATGCTGACCTTTACGTTCGTGCAGGTAGCGCACCAACAACATCAACCTATGATTGTCGTCCTTATGAAGGCGGTAATAACGAAGTATGTTCTATCGATAACCCAACTGCGGGTACTTATCATGTCATGCTTAACGGCTACTCTGCTTATTCAGGTGTTAGCTTAGTGGGCGATTTAACAACTTCAGGTACTGGCACAGGTGCACCGCAAGCTGGTGGTGGTACAGTGACTGATATCTCTGCAAGTGCAGGTCAATGGAAACACTACACGATTGACGTGCCAGCAGGTATGGCAAGCTTCACAGTAACAACGTCTGGTGGTTCTGGCGATGCTGATTTATTTGTTAAGTTTGGTAGCCAACCAACTACTTCAAGCTATGACTGTCGTCCGTACAAAAACGGTAACGCAGAAACATGTACATTCAGTAACCCACAAGCAGGTACTTGGCATTTAAGCTTAAATGCATACAAAACCTTCTCAGGTCTGACATTGGATGCACAGTATCAACCTTAATAGTTGATCTCCCCTTACCCCCAGGGACTTTTAGCCGGACTCACGTCCGGCTTTTTTGTACTTATATCAATAAAACGAATTGCTATTAAAGCTTTTCGAGCACAGCTTCAGCGCGGCTTACTACAAACTCTTTGTCTTGTTCAACAAACAGACCTGTTACCGTTTGGTTTTCAACAATCATCGCATAACGCTTTGAACGTACACCACCAAAACCAGCCGTGTCTTTATCTAAACCAAGTGCTTTGGTAAAACTTGCATCACCATCAGCAAGCATACGAATGTGCTCAGCATTATGAGCTTCACCCCATGCTTTCATTACAAATGCATCGTTTACAGATACACAGTAAATTGCATCAACGCCTTTTGCGGTAATTTTATCAGCTAAAGTAATAAACTCTGGTAAGTGAGCATTTGAGCAGGTTGGTGTAAATGCACCTGGCACAGCAAATAGCACCACTTTTTTATCAGCAAATAATGCCTCTGTTGATAAAGTTTGCATGCCTTCACTGGTTAATTCGCTAAGGGTTGCCGCAGGTAAAGTTTGGCCTTGTTCGATCATCGTGATTCCTTGAAAGAAAATAAGAATACAGAGTATATACCCAAAAAATTGAATACCGCATGATTTAAAGGCAAACAATGCACTACATTGCTCGCCCTTTGAAGAGTTATAAACCTAAGCTGGCTTTAATGGTATGCATTTGCTCTTGTAGGCGATGCTGAATATCACTAACTAATGAGTTTGACTCACCTACCTGCCCTTTCATGCTTTGCATTGATTGGCTAAAGTTTTCGAGTAAGGCATTTTGCTGTTTAGCAAGCTCCATAGCATCAAACGCTACTTTATTGGCATCTTGCGCGTTGCCGGCTACGCCTTCTGAGTTACGTTTAAGTTCTTGAGCATTTTGAGTTTGCAGCTCAGCATCATTAGCCAGTGCGCTAATTTGCTCTGATACCATAGTTGAGTTTTCACTCAAGCGGTTAAGTTGGTTGTTAATATCATCAAGCGAGCCTTGTGTTTGTCTAGCCAGCTTTCGTACTTCGTCGGCGACTACCGCAAAACCCCGACCATGCTCACCAGCACGCGCCGATTCAATCGCCGCATTTAACGCCAATAAGTTTGTTTGTTCAGCAATGTTTTTAATTACTTCAATGACTTGACCAACATCATCGACCCCTTTTAATAATTCTTTTAAACTCTCAAGGCCTTGTTCAACTCGCTGCTCTGTGTGAGAGCTCGCCGTTAACATACTGTCGGCAAAACCAAGGCTCTGCTCCATCGCATTAAAAGTCTGTTTAGCATTATCAGCGACTTGGCTATTAATGTTATTTACTTGCTCACCTATATGTTGAATATCGCTCAGTAAATCTTGGTTTTGCTCTACCTGAGAATGGCTGGCATCGGTTTGCTGGGCTATGGTATGTAAGTGCTCGCTCATTTCTAGCATAAAGTCATTAATAACCTTAAGCATTTGTGCTCGCTCTTCTGCCTCACCACGTTGACGCTCTATTAATTGATTAAAGTAACTGGCAATTTCGCCTACCTCGGTTTTCGGGTTTTTACTCTCAATATTTTTAAGTTCATTACTTTCAATCAAGAAGGCAAAACCATCACGCAATTGACGCAGTGGATTAAGCACTTGGTTACGCTGCACAAAATACACACCACCCGCCAACACTACAAGCATGCCAATAGCGACACAAAACACGATAAATACTTGCTGTTTAAGATTGCTCTGTTCGTCTTTTAGCTTTTGCTCAGCACCGAGCACGGTTACAGATAACGCACCGATTTGTTCGCGTAATGCTTGCATACCCGTTTGACGTTGCTCAGCTTGTTCAAGAGTAGATGCCAAGTCTCGGGGAAAACGTTTAGGCCAGCTACTTAGTTCAGCTTTAATGTCACCCGCTAAGTCTTCGGCTTCTTCACCAAAAAACAAAGCATCTTCTTCAACTTCACTCATAACACCTAGGTTATCAAGGCTGTCGATTTTATCTGCGAGTGTGTTCAGTGTTGTAACTGTTTGCGTAAGGCTGCTTTTAGTATCTTGATCATAGTTAAGAACCAACTTATAAGTATACAAAGCAAGTGATGTGACTTCGCTGTAATAGTCAGCGGCAAGTTGGTAATACTCAAGTGCAAGCGCTGTTTGCGGCTCTGCTTTCTTAGCATAACCAATTAACGATGAGGCAGAACCGGCCATTTGTCTTATCGAGTTATCAAGTAAAGCCATTTCGTTACCAGACAACTTGCCCAAAGCGCGATATTTACCATTAATGTCTTTATCTAATTCAGTGAGTTGCGTATTCAGTGTTGCTGCTAACTCATTGGGAAGTCCAGCTAATTGCTGTGCTTTAATCTCACTAATCAGTGCTGAGGCTTTAGTTAAGTACTGGCTGTCACCTTGCTCTAAATAGTCATCTAGGTAACTTTTTAAATCAATTATGATGGTGTTTTTAAGCTTGTTATAAGCGTTATCTTGCTGCTCTATTCCTATTAATGTTTGGCTTGACCAAAACAAGGTGGCAGCTAATAAAATACTGGCAAGAGTAAGTAAAACGGCTAGTAGCCGAGTAAATGATGACACGCGCATAAACGATATTCCCAAGTAACGTTACGCGCATAGAATATTAACCTTTTATGACAGTTTAATGAAAAACCACCATAAATAACCATACGTAAAAATCAAACACATCCAAAAATACTAGACTCAAACCATTGCTGCTTTTACATATACATCAAAGCGATTCTTCTTGGTTTTGATTTGCATACTAGGGGTTTTGTCATTCAAAAATGGCGCATAATCGGGTCGCTTAACCACGACTCGTTTGCTTGCAAGTGGATAAGCAAACTCTAGTAAATCGTCGGCATCACTATCAGCCCCAACAAGTTCTTGGAATACCCGCATTTCTTTTTTAACTAGGGCTGACTTTTCTCGGTGGGGAAACATAGGATCTAAGTACACAACATCAGGTACTTCGTTACACTGAGCCAATAAAGTATGGCTAGAACCAAATACTAGGCTCATGTTTTCTTTCATCCATGAGCCAATTTCTGCATCGTTATAGGCGCGTTCTAAGCCATCAAATAATAGCGCGGCAACCACAGGGTGACGCTCATGTAGTATGACTTTACAGCCAAGTGATGCCAAAACAAAGCCGTCGCGGCCAAGGCCTGCGGTGGCATCAAGCACCACTGGCGTGGCTCCTTTATTTAAACCCACCGCTTTGGCGATAGCTTGGCCTTTACCACCACCGAACTTACGTCGATGTGCGGCAGCCCCCGTGACAAAGTCTACATGGATAGCGCCAAGTTTTGGCTCATCCTTTTTTTTCAAACTCAAGCCCTGATCGTCATAATGAAGCGAAAAGCCCGCATTAAGCTCAGCCCACTTGGCTAAACCAAAACGTTGCTCTATGGCATCTAAATAAGGACGCATTTCTTTAAAAGGACAATGAATTACCACGTATAACTCCGAGCTATTTTATTCGGCGCCAGTATAGCATGGCTTAAAATAGCTCGATATCCGTTTGTGAAGTGATATCTTCAGTATGACTAGGCTCAGCCATTTTTTGTAAGTTTACCAATAACTCACTACGCGATTCGATAATATGATTAAGCTGATGTTTAATGTGAGTTAAATCGTCGTTTAAAGAGGAAAATAACTGCTGAGTTTGCTGCAATTGCTGTAAATACAAAGCCACATCGCTGCTATTTAACTGCTCATTATGTTCGACTAATTGGTTCAATTCAGCAAGCTGAACTGTTAGCTGTTTAACGGCATGCTCTCGAGAGTCACTGTTTTGATGCATTTGTTCAGAGAGCTCGTTAAAAGCATTGCCTATTTGGTTTGCCTGCGTCAATGCTCGTTCGTTTATTTCCATATCTTGCACTTTCGCATTAGTCACTTCCAAAATATGCGGAAACAAATCTTTGTAGCGGCCATAAAGCTGTGCATCATCCAAGGGCATGTTTTTAACTAGCATCGATACTTTTGGGTAGTTAATGATGGTGCGATGACTAAAGTCAACAAAGCGATTTGACTCACGGTGTTGTTCTAATAACTCTTGCTCAAGTGGGCATACGCCACCTTTAGCACTACAAAACACGCCAACATCTTGATACCAAAACGCCAAAACAACATCGAGCTCCATGGGGTTAAAAAATTCGAACATATACTCAGATAAGGCTTTAATATCATGTGCATGATAGCTTTGCCCGACGTAACGCATGATGCGCCCCATATCACCTGAATCTGTCATCGCAATTTCGGCAGTGATCTGCGCTCGCTCAACATCACTTTTAAGCTTTTTCGAGTGTTGGCGATACTGATATAACACGCGAATACGTGCCATAAGCTCTTCGGCATTAAATGGTTTTACAATGTAGTCAGCAGCACCTGCGTTATACCCTTTAACACGGTCTGGTAAGTCTGATTTACCTGACAAAAACATCACTGGAATATCTTTGGTTTCAGGGTTTGCTTTTAACTCATTACAAACCTCAAACCCAGTTTTTCCGGGCATCTCTATATCGAGCAATATTATGTCTGGATTATGTTTTATTGCTTGTCTTAACCCTTCATCACCATTTTTAGCATGGAGCAGTGTGCAAAAGCCCGCGAGCGATTCTTCGATCACATGATGCACGTATTTATCATCATCAATGGCTAATACCAGTTTAGACATGCTTAATTCCTATATACTCTTTTTTAGAAGGATAGTACGAGCGTGTGATTTTGCGAAGAAATATTAATAAAAAAAGCGCCTTACGGCGCTTTTATATTTTTATATTCTTTATGCTGCAATGCCACTATGTCTAAGCAATGCATCAACTTGCGGCTCGCGCCCTCGGAACTTTTTAAACAGCTCCATTGGCTCTTCACTGCCGCCTTTTTCTAAAATGTTTTTCAAAAAGGCTTCTCCCGTTTCAGGGTTGAAAATGCCTTCTTCTTCAAATTTAGAAAACGCATCAGCAGACAGAACTTCTGCCCACTTATACGAATAATAACCAGCGCTATAACCACCCGCAAAAATATGGCTAAAGCCATGTTGGAAACGATTAAACGCTGGCGCTTTAACAACCGCGGTTTTGCTACGAACAGCATCTAAAGTTGCTTGAATATTACATGGTTCACCCGCTTTATAATCGTGGTGGATTGTAAAATCAAACAACGAAAACTCTAGCTGACGTAACATTTGCATACCTGATTGGAAGTTCTTCGCCGCAAGGAGTTTATCTAATAACTCTTTTGGTAAAGGCTCATCTGTTTCGTAATGACCCGAAATAAAGTTCAGCGCTTCTTCTTCGTAGCACCAGTTTTCAAGGAACTGACTTGGTAACTCAACTGCATCCCATGCCACACCATTAATACCCGCAACCGGCGCAGCATCAACTTGGGTCAACATATGGTGAATACCATGACCAAACTCGTGGAATAAGGTTGTCACTTCATTATGAGTGAACAGCGCAGGCTTATCGCCAACTGCTTTATTAAAGTTACACACTAAATACGCAACTGGGGTTTGTAATTCGCCGTTTGCACGTACTTTACGACCCATACAGTCGTCCATCCACGCGCCGCCACGCTTGCGATCGCGAGCGTATAAATCTAAATAAAAACGACCACGTAAAGTATTACTACTATCGTAAATTTCGAAAAAACGTACATCTGGGTGGTAGGTATCAAAGTCAGTGACTTCTTTAACACTAATACCAAATAAACGATTTACTGTAGTGAATAAGCCACTTAATACCTTATCGGCAGGAAAATAAGGGCGCAGTACTTCGTCTGAAATCGCGTATTTCTCTTGCTTAAGTTTTTCGCCGTAGTAAGCGTAGTCCCAAGCAGCAAGTTCAGTTACACCGTGCTTATCTTTGGCATAAGCCGTTAGCTCAGCAAGTTCTTGCTCAGCTTGGGGTTTAGACTTATCGGCTAAATCTTCTAAGAATGAGAAAACTTGCTCTGGCGTTTCAGCCATTTTAGTCGCCAGTGACATGTCAGCGTAGCTGTTAAAGCCAAGTAACTCAGCAAGTTCATGACGCAGTGCAAGCTCTTCAGTCATAATATCTGAGTTATCAAACTCACCGGCATTGGGGCCTTGATCAGAAGCACGTGTTACAAACGCAGTATAAAACTCTTCACGTAACTCGCGGTTATCTGCATAAGTCATGATTGGTAAGTAAGATGGAAAATCTAACGTGAATACCCAGCCATCTAGCTCTTTACTTTTTGCAGTATCAGCGCCAAGTGCTAACGCAGACTCAGGTAACCCCTCAAGCTCACTTTCATCAGTAATATGCTTTTGCCAAGCGAGTGTGGCATCCATTACATTGTTACCAAACTTAGAAGCCAGTTCAGATAAACGTGCACTGATTTCGCCATAACGCTTTTGCTGCTCAGGTTTTAAAGCAATACCCGACAATTCAAAATCACGCAGTGCATTGGTAATGGTTTTTTGCTGGGCAGTAGTAAGTGTTTTAAATTCATCACTATTATGAAGTGCATTGTAAGCATCATATAAACCTTGATGCTGACCTACAAAGGTTGAGTACTCAGATAACAATGGCAAACATTGTTCATAAGCTTCACGTAACTCATCGTTGTTAACGACAGAGTTCATATGTGATACCGGTGAAAATAAACGTGATAACTTGTCATCAGCTTCTTCTAGCGGCAGTACCAAATCATTCCATGTGTACGATTTAGTCGCCAGTACCTCGTCTATTTTAGTGCGGCACTCAGCAATGGCTGCTTTTAACGCTGGCACGACATGCGCTGGTTTAATTTTAGAAAACGGCGGAAGCCCTTCTAAACCAATGAGTGGGTTATTTTCTGCAATTGTCATTTTCGTTCTCAAATTTTATGCGAAGATGATTTTGAAGTTGGGGCGAATTGATGAAATACAAGGGGCTTAACCTTGGTCTTTATTATGCTATTATCAACTTATTAATAAATCGATTAATTAATAAAAATTTATCTATTTTTGAGGACAAACTATGGCTCAGCATTTTGATTACATTGCTATTGGTGGTGGTAGTGGCGGTATTGCCTCTGCAAACCGTGCTGCAATGCGTGGCGCAAAAGTCGCTCTTATTGAAGCAAAACACATGGGTGGTACTTGTGTAAACGTGGGTTGTGTTCCAAAGAAAGTAATGTGGCACGGCGCACAAGTTGCTGAAGCAATTAATGCATACGCACCAGACTATGGCTTTGATGTTGAGCTTAAAAGCTTTAGCTGGGCTAAATTAGTAGAAAGCCGCGAAGCATATATTGGCCGAATTCACCAAGGTTACAATAAATACTTAGCAAGTAACGGCGTAACGGTTATTAATGGCTTTGCTAAATTTGTTGATAGTAAAACAGTTGAAGTGAACGGTGAGCTATACACTGCTGATCATATCCTTGTAGCTGTTGGTGGTCGCCCTACTATTCCTAATATCCCAGGTGCTGAGCTTGGTATTGATTCGAACGGTTTCTTTGAGCTAAATGAACAACCTAAACGTGTTGCAGTTGTTGGCGCAGGTTATATTGCTGTTGAAATTGCGGGTGTTCTTCATAGCCTAGGTACAGAAACACATTTATTTGTTCGTAAAAACAAACCACTACGTACTTTTGACCCATACATTGTTGATACCCTTGTCGATATTATGGCAAAAGAAGGCCCAACTCTTCACACTGAGTGCACGCCTAAAGAAGTGGTTAAAGAAAACGACGGTAGCCTAACAATTCACTTTGAAAATGGTCACAGCCAAAACGTCGATGAAGTTATTTGGGCAATTGGCCGTACACCAACAACAGACAAGATCAACCTTGCAGCAGCAGGTGTTGAAGTGAACGAAAGCGGCTATGTAAAAGTAGACGAGTTTCAAAACACCACAGCTAAAAATGTATATGCAGTTGGCGATATCATCGAAAACGGTATCGAACTTACGCCAGTAGCCGTTAAAGCAGGTCGTATTTTATCAGAGCGCTTATTCAATAAAGAATTGCCTGATGATTTAAAAATGGACTACGAGCGAGTACCAACGGTGGTATTCAGCCACCCACCAATCGGTACCATTGGTTTAACAGAGCAAGAAGCGATTTCGCAATATGGTGCTGAAAACGTAAAGGTTTATAAATCAAGCTTTGCAGCGATGTACACAGCTGTTACTCAGCACCGCCAAGCGTGTAATATGATGCTCGTGTGTGCAGGTGATAACGAAAAAGTTGTTGGCTTACACGGCATTGGCTTTACTGTTGATGAAATGATCCAAGGCTTTGCAGTTGCAATGAAGATGGGCGCAACCAAAGCAGACTTCGATGCTGTTGTGGCTATTCACCCAACGGGTTCTGAAGAGTTTGTAACTATGAGATAAGCTTGCGTTGCGAGTTGCGAGTTGCGAGTTGCGAGTTGCGAGTTGCGAGTTGCGAGTTGCGAGTCAATTTTAAAACCTTGTGGTGCTGCCACAAGGTTTTTTATTGGGTAAATTTGGCAATGATTTCAGTACACTATCAAAGCTCAGAAATAGCTTGACTAAAAATATGTTTAAGCAAATCTAGGTTTAAATTAACACCTGCAATATTCGCATCAATCCACTCTTGCTGAGAGATTGGAGGCCACGAAATCTTATAGCCGATGCTATATAACATTTCTTCAAAAAAGAAACGTAGTACTCTGCCGTTACCTTCACGGAATGGATGAAGTAAATTAAGCTCACAAAACAAATCTGCCACTTTTTCAATTAGTTCATCATTATTCTGACAATTCGATATTGCCGGAAGGGTTCGAAATAATTTGTTAGCTTCAGGCTCAATACGCGTCCAAGTACAAAAGCGGGTATTACCCTTTGAGATGTCAACATCCCTAATTTGACCTGCCCACACATATAAATCTTGGAATAAGTGATGATGAAGGTGTTTTAAATGCTCAAGTGAGAACTTAGAGAGAGGTTGTTGGGGGGAGTCATAGGTTCTATAGCGTTCAGCGGTAAACTCAGCTTCGGCTTGATCTAATATATCCGATTCTCGAATACCTAATAGATTAATTAATACATCAGAGGCAGGGTAGCAATATTTATCTTGAGCTACCCCGTATTTATCGCGCATATTTACGCTTCAATTCAGCAATACTTTTGCCTTCACTATTAGTTTTCAGCGTTAGACCTTCATAGCTTAAACTGACCTTAAAGTTATCCATATCTGGCGTAAACTTAGTCTTTTGCTGATTGCTTGTCTTAGCTGTTTTGGTAGCCATAACCCCTCCTGTGATACTAATAATTCTAACTTATTCAGGTAAAAATTGCCATTAACTAACTTACTTGAAAGTACAGCTATAAGGGAGAGTATAGGCTATTAGAAGCAATAAACAGTGCTGGCACAAACCTTGTAACTGTTAATAAAGTAACCAGTTATAGCAACAATTTGCCCTTATTTACTGTGTAATTAAGCAATTATTACGCAGTAAACAAGGCATTTTTACAAGGAGGCACTGTGTCTAAGTCTGCAATTTTATATCGCATGGTAACCGATGAGCATATTTGCCCATTCGGTTTAAAATCAAAAGATTTATTAGAGCGTAATGGTTACGATGTTGATGATCGTCATTTAACCAATCGTGAGCAAACCGACGAATTCAAACAGCAGCATGATGTAAAAACCACACCACAAACCTTTATCAATGATAAACGCATTGGTGGTTACGATGAGTTGCGCGACTTTTTTAATCTGCCCGAGGCTGGCCAACAAGGTACCAGTTATACCCCAGTTTTAGCCATTTTCGCTGTGGCTATGCTACTGAGCTGCGGTTTTACTTATGCCAGCGGTGAGGCTTTATTCTCTGTGCAGAACCTGATGCTGTTCGTGGCATTATCAATGGCGGTATTAGCGATACAAAAGCTGCAAGATTTATTCAGCTTTTCTAACTCATTTATTACCTATGACTTATTGGCGATGCGCATTGTGCCCTATGCCTATGTCTACCCCTTTATCGAGGCGTATGTAGCGATTGGTATGGTGGCTGAATTACCCGCCTTAGCTGTAGCACCCTTTTCACTATTTATTGGTGGCATAGGTGCGGTATCGGTTATTAAAGCTGTGTATATCGATAAACGAGAGCTGAAATGCGCCTGTGTTGGTGGCGACAGTAATGTGCCGCTCGGCTTTATCTCACTGAGTGAGAACTTATTTATGATAGCCGCAGGTATATGGATGCTTATTACTTTTTAGCGTTTTATTAGTATTTAAAGTGGCTTAATTAAGTAATTAAGCCACTTTAAACGAATGGTTAACCACCATTACGTAAATCGCGCTCGAATTCACTTTCGGTTTTTACTGGATGACAGGTCGATTTAACCTCAGCCTTTTTACTGTCGTCGTCATCGGTGCTAAAAATCGTATAGCTGTAATCGGTTTCGAGTTCACCACCTAGACACTCATGCTCAGCGTAGATTTCATTTTCAGCCCCATCAACTACGGCCTGTGATGCACAGCCTGCCAGCATAGCAAGTGCAAGTGCAAGTGCAAGTACAATTGGAATTGCTTTCATATCTTGATCCTATAACGCTATTTTTATTTTTGCTGTAAGCAATAGGTTAGCTCACACAATTAAGTTAACGACAAAAGTACCTTTATTGATACAAAATTTGTGTAAGTTTTTGTGTAAACAGAAAGCGAAGATAAATGAGGCAGGTTAAGAGTTTAACCTGCCATGTGATGGAGTCGTTTAAGCCGTACCACCCACAGTAAGGTTATCAATTTTAAGGCTTGGCTGACCCACACCAACAGGTACGCTTTGGCCATCTTTACCACATACGCCAACGCCTTTATCAAGGGCTAAGTCGTTACCTACCATCGAAATTTGCTGCATCACTTCTGGGCCATTGCCAATCAGTGTCGCGCCTTTGATTGGTTGCGTGATTTTACCGTTTTCAATTAAGTAAGCTTCAGAGGCGCTAAATACAAACTTACCTGACGTGATATCCACTTGGCCACCACCAAAGTTAGGCGCGAAGATACCTTTTTTCACCGAGCTGATGATATCGGCTTGGCTGTGCTCGCCACCTAACATATACGTATTGGTCATACGCGGCATAGGTAAGTGAGCATACGATTCGCGGCGTGCATTACCAGTAGGGTTAACACCCATCAAACGGGCATTTAGCTTATCTTGCATGTATCCTTTTAGAATACCGTTTTCAATAAGCACGTTATACGCAGCTGGTGTCCCTTCGTCATCCACGTTTAATGAACCACGGCGATCAGCAATGGTGCCATCATCCACGACTGTACACAGCTCAGATGCCACCTTTTGACCTACCTTACCGCTAAACGCCGATGCGCCTTTACGGTTAAAGTCACCTTCTAGGCCATGACCTACTGCTTCATGTAGTAACACACCCGGCCAACCTGCGCCTAGCACAACTTCCATGCTGCCAGCAGGTGCATCAATTGCTTCAAGGTTTACTTTTGCTTGGCGAACAGCTTCTTCGGCGTATTCCATCCAACGCGGTTTGCCATCGACTAATTCTTTAAAATAGCCATAATCTAAACGCGCACCGCCCCCTGCACCACCGCGCTCACGGCGACCGTTCTTTTCAAGTAACACTGAACAGTTTAAGCGAATAAGCGGGCGAATGTCGGTTGCAAAGGTGCCATCACTTGCAGCAATTAACACTTCTTCATAAACCGCCGACATTGAGCTGATCACTTGCTCAGCATCCGGCGCTAATTCACGAATATAGTTTTCTAGTTCACGAAGCAGGCTTACTTTGTCATCGTTGCTCATGCTTTGAATTGGTTGATGCGGCGCATACTGCTGTTTAGCAGCTACATCACTGAACACCTGAATCGTTTTGTTTTCGCCAGCATTGGCAATGCTGCGTGCTGCAGTTGCGGCTTTATTTAGCGCTTCAAGGTTAATCGCATCTGAGTATGAAAAACCAGTTTTTTCACCACTAACAGCACGCACACCCACACCACGCTCAACGTTGTATGAGCCTTCTTTCACTAAGCCATCTTCAAGTACCCAAGATTCGTGGTGACTCGATTGAAAATACAGGTCGGCATAATCAACTTGATGTTGATGAATAAAAGCGAGCGTTTTTTCTAATTCTTCTCTCGTTAGTTGGCTGTCATGTAATAAATGCTGTTCAACCGTGTTCATAATAAATGCTCTCTAAATCGTTGCTGAGACTGCACAGGCATGTCTTGGCGAATTGTATTCAAGCGGTTTAAATCAAGCCCATGGCTGATAAACCCGGTACCAGAGGCAAGCTCACTGAGCGTTTCTCCCCATGGTGAAATAATTATGCTGTGGCCATAAGTGTGGCGGCCATTTTCGTGCTCGCCCCACTGCGCTGCAGCAACCACATAGCATTGTGTTTCGATTGCGCGCGCAGCTAATAAAATATGCCAATGAGCAGCACCGGTGACTGTGGTAAAGGCACTAGGCACTAAAATAAGCTCAGCTCCTTGACGCTGCATGGCAGTGAATAAGCCACTAAAACGTAGATCATAACATACTGCTAAGCCAATTTTACCAAATGGCGAATCAACCACCACAATATCCTTGCCGGCTTCTGTCGCATCAGACTCTCGGTAACTGCGCGTAGTATCGGCAACATCCACATCAAATAAGTGAATTTTGTTGTATTGCGCAACCACATCACCTTGGTTGTTAAATAAAAACGAGGCCGCTAGATACTTACCATTTTGCTGCGACACAGGCTGTGTACCAGCCGCTAACCAAATATCATGTTGCTTACATAAATCGGCAAGTTTCGCTTTATAAGTCTCGCTTTGGTGACCTAATTGATAGCTTACTTGGCTTTGCTTACTAAAGATCAAAAAGCTCTCAGGTAAACACACAAGCAATGGGCGAGTTGCAGGTAGCTTTAATAATGTATCCGCCAGAAAAGCGAGGTTTTGCTCAGCATTCATGCTTGAGCACATTTGTACTGCCACAACCTGTGGCTGATTATTAGCCTTCATTGGTATCTAAACTCGCTGAAGATGCGGCATCTTTTAACTTTAATTGGCTAGAAGACTGCGGTTGGCTTTGCGCTGCTTGCGGTAATGTCACTTCACGGCTCTTACGATCTATTTCTTTCACTACAGGGTCGTTCATACTTCCTGTTACTTTAAAGTTGATCTCTGAGATCACTCGCGCTGAATGAATCACTTTATCGATGGCAAGCGCTGCAAGCCCGCTTACCGGGTTGACCATCCATGCCACAATAACGGGAATACTCGATGTCACCTGCGGGGCAACTGCAAGGTCGTAATCAATTTCAAAGGTATTTAGGTCTGTATGCCCTTTAATCGTTAAATCGGCAGGCACACCATCAAGCTTGGTATCTTGAGTGTAAGCTATGCCCTTTTCTAGCTGCATGGTGCCTTGCATACTGTTATAGAAAAAACCTTTAGAGAATACATCTCTAAAATCGAGTTTCAGCTTACGCACTAACGAATCTAAACTCAGTAATGAAAATACTCGCGCGCCACCATCACTTATTTCTGCAAGGTGACCCTCTCCTAAACGCCAATCTAGCTCTCCCGCTAAACTTGGTACATCAAAGCTATAGGGTGCGCCTTGCCATGCTAAATCAAACTTAATATTGGCGTCTGAATCTTTTACTGTGGTGGTTAATTCAAACTCATCAAATAATTCACCAATATCATCACTTTCTAAATTACCACTAAACTGAGTTAAGCCATCGGCAAATTGCCCTTTTGCGCGTAATACATGATCACCTTTATCAATTACAAGCTCAGAGAATATCAACTTATTTTGCTCACCGACTAAACTGCTTTTTACTTTGTCTAATTGATATTGGCCTACTTTACAGTCTTCACAATAAAACTCGATTGCAGGTATATTCGTAAGCCAACTTAAATCCTCTGGCTCATTCTTATCAGATGAAGGCTCGCTTTCATTTGGCGAAAAATTCATCCGTAAGTAGTCGGTAAAAATTTGAATCGGCCTGCGCGTTTCACCGGTTGGAATAAGTGCGTCAGCACGTAATTCTTTGGCATTTAACTTTAACTCTAAGTCTGATTGTTTTGGCGCTAATCTAAATTCAAAGTCATTAAAATCAATATTATTCAGTGCAAGTTTGTTAAATTTGCCAGTTACATTGTTAAAAGCTGGCATCACACTAGGCGCATCAGACTTAACTTTGGTAAGCGCAATAATTTGATCAATTAAGCCAAACCAAGGCACTATTTCGGTTTCTGGTAAATCGATTGATACCGCAAAACCTTCACGATTTAACCCTAAATCTTGTGACCCTAAAATAAGGTGAGCATTATTAAACTTCTTTTTGCCATTATCTAAAATCGCATTAAAAAACAGCTTATTATCGATATTAGCCGTGATTAAATTAGAAATATGATCACCTTGCACAACCGCATTTAGTGGCCAAGTTTGTTCTGCATTTTTGTTATAAGGTGCAGGTAGTTGGCTAGCAACCCCCACTAAATTACCCGTTATGTCTGCACGATAATTAAAGTCATTAGGTAAAAAGTTAAGCGATATACCAACATCAACGTTGCTTTGCCCTGCTAAATAGCCAGACAATAAGCCATGTGCTTGCTCAATCAATGGGTCTGCCTCAAGGGCAAGCTCTATGGCAATTTCAGCTCGGTAGTTATCACCAACATTTTCACTATTAAAGCTTGCGGTAAGTGGCATTCCTAACCAGTTTGCCTGGGCATTGTTTAGCACAATTTTGTCGTTATTAAATTTAACTATGCCTGTCATATGGCTCAGCGTTATTCCCGGCTGGGCTAGGTAAACGGGTAAGTTAGCTAATTCAACCTCGCCTACAGCATCAACATGGCCTGAACGTAAGTTAACCAATAAATCGATAGCTGCTGTTGCTTCTCCCTGCGCTTGTACAACATCAAATACATTTGCAAGCGGCTTTGCCAGCGGTGTAGCAGCAAAGAAAGGCTTAAGCTTACTACCGTGAGCACGCTTATTTATAGCAACTTTTAACATATCAGCATGCATCAGATCAGCAATGCTCACATGAACACTATCATCAAGCGCTAAGTTAACTAATTTGCCGGATTTACTATAAATATCCATGCGTTCATTTTCAAAGTGCAAAATAACGTTGGCTTCTTCAACCTCAGGCCAGCTTGGTGAAAACTTGTACTTGGCATTCTCGACATTTGCTAAGACTTCAAATTGACCTTGTTGCTCTTTAAATGGAAACCCTTTAAATGGCCCAGAAAACAATACCTGCGCTTTATTTACTTCGCCGCCCTTAATTGCCCCATTCAAATAATTAACGAGCTTTTCACTCATTACAGGTAGCGGAAAGTAGTGCCCTGCGACCTTAGCATCAGCTGCATAGACTTCGGCATATAAGTCAAGACGCGGTTCGTCAGTCAGGCTTAGTTTCATCTCTGCAGCAAGCGTGACTTCATCGTTATCAAGCCAAATATTATCGCTGCTAATGCGCCAGCCATCATCAAAGTGATGTAAATCAAGCTCTACATTTAACTGGTTATAGGGAATATCTTGGCTGAAACTGCCATTGGTCAACAGCTGATTGTTTTCACCGTATAATTGAATGCGCCCTGCTGATTGGTTGAGTAACCCTTCAACGCGAATTGCTTGGCCACCGGGAATCCCCTGTAATGATAACCAATTGATCTGCTCACCTTGAAACCACAATTGCCAATGATCTTGGTTATCAAATTCAACATATGCGTCGCTGAGTTGGCCTTTGGGTTGGCGCGCTAAAAAAGGTGCCAGCACTTCAAAGTTACTAAGCTGGGCTAATTTAGCCAACAGCCCAAAATCAAACTGCTTAAGCCATATTTGATTTTTATCACCTAACTGTGCTTCAAACTGAAGAGTTGGCCACTGTTTTAAGTCTCGCTCAAACGTAAGACCCGTGCTTTTTAAACGCCAATTATCTTGCCAAGGAAATAAATGAAAGCCCCCTTCATTTAAACTTATTTGATGTGCTTCTTGGTTTTGTTGCCAATTAATAAAGCTCGGTAGCCATTGCACTTTTACATCGCTGATCAAGCCTTTTTCTAGGCTAAACCAAGTTTGTAAATTAATATCGGAGCTGAGCTGCTGTTTATCGGTATTAATAAATTGAGCAAGCCATTTAGAAACATCGACATTGGCAGCTTGTACATATATATCACCGGCCATAGTCTCAAGAGTTGAGCCATTAAGGGCCATGCGAGCATCAAAACTACCCACCGAGATCCCCGGTAAGGCCAAGCTACCTGATCCCTGATGTTGTTCTGGGGTATTTTGCCAAACAATGTTTTCAAGTATGAGTTTACGCTTTTTACCATCACTCAAGGTAAAGTTTAAACTACTGTCTTGCACCGCAAAGTGGCCTGTTTCACCAAGAAACAAGCCTTCGATCAGCTCTTTTTGCTCAAAGCTGCCTGCTTGTTGAGTGTTCCCCAAATCAAGCATGGTAGGTAAATCAACATCAGCATGAAAACCATTGATCACAAAGTAGCTCGATTTAAGCTGACGGGTTTTTAGTGATTCCCATAAGTTTACTTCAAGACTGGCTTTATCAATGGTTAGTGCGATAGGTGAAGTTTGGTTATCTTCAAACGAAATGTCTTCGATAACTAAAGCAGGCCCTTTCCCCTGCCAACTGGCCGAGATAGACCCAATTGATAAGTTGACATCAAAGCGCTCATACAAGAACACTTCAATGTCATCTTTATAATCATTAGCATAGGGTAATGAATACTTAACGACTGAGACAATAACGGCCAGCAGTACGAGAGTAATAGCAAATACTTGCCATAACTTACGTAAACAATAAAAGCAGACCGTTTTTGCCTTCATTACATCATTACCACATCAAATTGTTCTTGATTATATAAACTCTCTGTTTGAATACTGACTTGCTTACCGATAAATAGTTCCAGTTCAGCTAAATTATGATATTCATCATTTAGCAACGCTTCGCTCACTGATGGTGAGGCATAAACCATAAATTTATCGGCAGCATAAGCGCGATTTACTCTGACAATTTCTCGTAAAATCTCATAGCAGACAGTTTCAACCGTTTTTTGCGACCCTCGTCCCGAACAAGCAGGACACACATCACAAAGAATATGCTCTAAGCTTTCGCGGGTACGTTTGCGGGTCATCTCTACTAAGCCTAGTGCAGATAGACCATTTATGTTGGCTTTAGCACGATCTTTTGCCAGCGCTGATTCAAGCGAATGCAAGACACGACGCTTATGCTCATCACTGACCATATCAATAAAATCGATAATAATAATACCGCCTAGGTTACGTAAACGTAGCTGACGAGCAATCGCAGAGGTTGCTTCGATATTAGTATTAAAAATGGTTTCTTCTAAATTACGATGCCCTACAAACGCACCGGTATTTACATCAACCGTGGTCATCGCTTCAGTTTGATCAATAATTAAATAACCACCTGACTTTAGCTCAACCTTACGGTGCAACGCTTTTTGAATTTCTGTTTCAACATCAAATAAATCGAAGATCGGGCGTTCACCGGGATAATACTCAAGTGCTTCAGACAGAATAGGCACAAACTCTTCAGTAAACTCTTTAAGCTCTTGATAGGTCAGTTTAGAGTCAACACGAATACGCTCCATGTCTTCACCAACGTAATCACGCAAGGTACGAAATGCCAGTGTTAAGTCTTCGTGCAAGATGCTTTCTTTACTGATTTTTTTTCGTTTGTTGACGATTTTTTGCCACAATTTTTTTAAGAATTCAGCATCGTGACGCAGTTCTGCTTCTGAGGCACCTTCTGCTGCAGTTCGCACTATAAAGCTGCCGTCTTCGTCGCCGTATTCAGCGACAATTTTTTTCAGACGTAAACGCTCATCTTCTGATTCAATACGCTGACTCACACCAACATGCGTCGCATCTGGCATAAAAACTAAATAACGAGAAGGGATAGTGATGTCGGTGGTTAAACGCGCGCCTTTAGTGCCAAGGGGATCTTTAACAACCTGCACCATGATGTATTGGCCTTGGCGCACTAGTTCACGAATATCTTGCACTTTTTTAATTGGTTGCTCGTCAACACCTTCAACAATTGAGGCACTATTAACGATGTCTGATGCGTGTAAAAAAGCCGCCTTATCTAAGCCGATATCGACAAATGCAGCTTGCATGCCCGGAAGTACGCGACTAATTTTACCTAGGTAAATATTGCCGACGATGCCAAGGTTGCCAATACGTTCTAGCTGGATCTCTTGCAATACGCCGTTTTCAATTAGCGCAACGCGACTTTCGCTCGGTGTAACGTTGATCAGTAATTCAGTGCTCATGTTACCCTCTTAAAAATTCATTTAATAACTGTTCAGTCTCATATAAAGGTAAGCCGACCACCGCAAAATAGCTACCCGAAATATGGCTAACAAAGCGTCCGCCTAAGCCTTGTATGCCATAACCGCCAGCTTTATCTTGGGGCTCACCCGAATGCCAGTAAGCATCAATTTCTTCATCACTTAACTTTTTAAATGTCACATCAGTGACAACAACACAACTTTTTACTTGCTCACTATTTGCAATTGCAACGGCTGTCATCACTTGATGGGTGCGCCCAGATAAGCGCTGCATAGTGGCTGTAAAGTCTGCTTGGTCAACAGGTTTAACTAGGGCAGTATCATCAATGACGACTACAGTATCACTTCCTAACACAGGGCGATCAGTGTAGCCCATAGCTACACCTGATTGTGCTTTGAGTCTAGCTAAGCGTTCAACATAATCACGAGGAGATTCATTCGGAAATTGGCTTTCATCTGCATCAACGCTAAATTGAGAAAACTCAACGCCAAGCTGGCTGAGCAACTCTTTTCGGCGCGGTGATGCAGACGCCAAATAAATTGCGGTCTGCATTATCTAATCCTGAAATGACGGCGATATTTACGCAAAATTAAGAAAATCCACCACCAGCAAAGCATACCTGTTAGCACAGGCCACAAATAATGCGGACTAAAATAAATACCCATTAAAAAGTGATTTAGCCAAAACTGCATAAGGTGGTAAAGCGTTAAAAACAAAGCAACTAAAATGCTTTGCTGCCATAAAGAAAAGTTTCTAATCTTTTGGAAGTTACTAGCAGTGATAAATATACACACTGAGTAAGTCAGTGAGTTTACACCCAGTGGTGAGCCTGAAGCTAAGTCCATTAATAAACCGACCACCCAAGCTGTACCAATGTTCAAACGGTGTGGTACCGCTAACGACCAATACATTAATACCATTAACACCCAATCTGGGCGATAAGGCTCAAACGAAATCGGTAACGGCATTAACGCCATAACCAATGCAAAGAAAATACTGATAGCAATCAGCAAAGAGTGACGACTATTCATTGCTTATGCTCTCCTGCTGATTACGCCACAGCACAACCAACAAGCGAATCCGGTCAAGTTGTGCAATTGGCTCAGCATATACCTGCGCAAAAGGACGCCCTTCGTCACGGTTAATTTCAGTTACTACAGCAACCGGATAACCTTCAGGGAAAGTGCCACCTAGGCCTGAGGTAACCAAAATATCACCAATACGTACGTCAAGGCTGTGCGGAACGTGCGAAAGCTTAACTACATTAATTTTACCTATGCCTTCAACCACGGTACGTACATCGTTACGTAAAATACGCACAGGTGTGGCATGGGTGGTGTCGGTCATTAACAACACGCGCGAAGTAGTCGAACCAACTTGGGTGATTTGCCCTACCACACCCATTTCGTCAATAACTGCTTGGCCTTCACTTAGGCCATCGGTAGTACCGCGGTTAATAACCACTTGATGACTATATGGGTTTGAGTGAACGGACAAGACCTGGGCTATAATTTTACGATTTGATTGTTTAGCAGATGAACCTAACAAAGCACGTAATTTATCGTTTTCACGAGATAAAAATTGCAGTTGTTGGAGTTGCTCGCTTTGCAATAACTGCTTCTTCTTAAGTGCTTCATTTTCAGTTAAAAGCTGTTCGCGGGTGTGCAGATTTTTCGCGCCAATACTAAATAGCTCATACGGCAAATTGGCGAGATAAATAAGTGGGCTAACGAGGGTATTTAAACTGGTGCGAATTGTTGTACCACCTTGTGTGTAGCGATCGCCCACGATCAGCACGACACTCAAAAGCACTGCGACAAAAAGTCGCAGTTGCAAAGAGATGGTACGACCAAAAAGTAACTTCATTAGTCGTAGCTAAATACGTCACCACCGTGCATATCAATCATTTCTAGCGCCTTACCGCCGCCACGAGCAACACAAGTTAATGGATCGTCAGCAACCACGACTGGAATACCTGTTTCTTCCATTAATAAACGGTCTAGGTCTTTTAATAATGCACCACCACCGGTTAATACCATACCGTGTGCAGAAATATCCGAAGCAAGCTCTGGTGGAGACTGTTCAAGCGCAACCATAACCGCGCTCACAATACCCATTAATGGCTCTTGCAACGCTTCAAGAATTTCGTGTGAGTTCAGTGTGAATGAACGCGGAACACCTTCAGCAAGGTTACGACCACGTACTTCAATTTCAATAGGCTCATCTGTTTTAAACGCCGAACCAATTTGATGCTTGATGTTTTCAGCCGTTGCTTCACCAATTAAGCTACCAAAGTTGCGGCGTACATAGTTGATGATAGCTTCATCAAATTTGTCACCACCGATGCGTACAGATGAAGAGTAAACCACGCCATTTAATGAAATAATGGCAACTTCAGTTGTACCACCACCGATATCAACAACCATTGAACCCGTTGCTTCTGATACAGGTAAACCTGCACCGATTGCAGCCGCCATTGGCTCTTCGATTAGGTACACTTCACGTGCACCAGCACCCATCGCAGATTCACGAATAGCACGTTTTTCTACTTGTGTAGCACCACAAGGCACACAAATAAGAACACGCGGGCTTGGACGCATAAAGTTGTTGTTATGTACTTGCTTGATAAAGTGTTGCAGCATTTTTTCGGTCACGTAGAAATCAGCAATAACGCCGTCTTTCATAGGACGAATCGCTTTAATGTTACCCGGTGTACGGCCTAACATTTGCTTTGCTTCAGTACCCACTGATGCCACACTTTTCGGGCCACCAGCTCGCTCTTGGCGAATAGCAACTACAGAAGGTTCATTTAATACAATACCTTCTTCTTTTACATAAATTAGGGTATTGGCTGTACCCAAGTCGATCGATAGATCGTTTGAAAAAATACCACGGAGTTTTTTAAACATGAGGCTGGATGACCTTTGAAAATACGTTCTTATACTAGCTGCTCTCACTCTATCATGCTAATCATGAAAAAGCGCAACTGCCTTAAATTAATTGCTAAAAAAGGAAGCTTATTGCGCTTCCTTTTTAAATATTTATCGCTCGCGTACTAAACGAAAGCCGATATAGTTTGCACGAAAGTCTGGCGCTAAAATTAGGCGTGTTGATACGCGGGCTAAGCTAGGCGCAAAGTTCCAAGCACCACCACGAACCGTTACATCAGACTGTCCTGGCTTTTTATATGTCCATTCCCATACATTACCTACTGTATCAAATAGGCCAAATGCATTAGGAGAAAACGACCCTGTCGGTGCAGCGCTTTTATTTGACCATTCGCTCCCACACCAACCACAGTTCGCTAAATTTTTACCGATTTCGTTACCCCAAGGGTACTCGGTTTCAGTACCAGCTCGCGCAGCATACTCCCACTCAACCTCGTTTGGTAAGCGAAATAACTGACCCGTTTGCCCCGATAACCAATCTGCGTATGCTTTTGCATCGTTATAGGTTAAACATACCGCCGGAAAATCACTTTCTTGCTCGAAACCTGGGTTACGCCAATTTAACGTAGCTTCCCATACTGGTTCACCATTTAAGTAATAAGCACAACCACGATTTTTTTCAGCTTCTGTTTTGTAACCTGTATTTGCAACAAAACGCTCATACTCTGCAACAGTCACTTCCTTGCTTTGCATTGCAAACGAATTAGCAATGGTCTTTTCTACCACTGGACGCTCGTTGGCTAAACCATTGCCGTTAATATCGCCCATCTTAAATTTGCCTGCAGGAATAACAACGATACCTGCTGAATTGTTTTTATTGACGATACTTGCAACTGGTGAAGACGTTGCTGGTTTTTCAGCTGCTGTAACCGCTGCAACAACTGGCTCTGGTTCTTTTACCAAATTTGCATGAATTGTTTGCGCTTTGCGAAGATCAATACGCGCTTTATAGCTTTTATAACCACGCTTGCGAATTTCAACTTCATGAAAACCTACAGGCAACGAAGTGGTTAATTTTGTCGCACCAAAACTCACGCCATCGATAAACACTTCATCATCATACACATTAGAACGAAGTGTTAGCTCAACCATTTTAGATTTTTTCAAATCAGGTAACGGTTCAACCTTTACTGGCTTTTTTGATGAATAATCGCTAACAGGCTCATTAGTCATACGTGATACCGATACCACCTGACTATTATCCAAAGGGTCACTGAATGTTAACTGACTATCAGGGTAAGATACCGAGTAATTAGACTGATAGTTGCCCGCAAGTGGCGAGCCATAATCAGCGCAGAATCGGTTATCTAAATTAAGTAAACTACATAAGCGGCTGCTATTTACATCACCGCGCATGGTCACGCTTAAGTTGACGTTATAGTTACCTTGACCGCTAAATGCACTGTTGACAACATGACTACTTAACACCTTAACTTGCGCACCCGCAAGATTGCGTTTTGGTTCAACCAATCGCTCTTCAGTTAAGTTAGCAAAAATTTGATCAACAAAACGTTTAGTTGCTTTTTGCAAGCCCATTTGCTGACCGCGCTGCTCACAGGCAGCAAGCGTTTCGGTGCGTTTACAATTGATGGTGTGATTAACTTCTAATGTACCTTCACGTGTAAACTCATTACGTAAACGCTCAACACGCGCCGTTGCGAGTTGTTCTTTTAAACTTTCTAATGTATTGAGTTGGGTATGTTTAGCTACGCGAATTTGCTCAATGTCTTTTCTATGCGATGCAATTGCCGCCAATTGCATCGAAATATCATCTTTATTCTGTTTGTGATCAACAACTGCCTTTTGATAGCGTGCTTGTGCATTGCTAATGTCTATTGTTGGATCATCAATAAGTCGGCGATACATCTCGTTCATTGCATCTAGCGCTTGGTTTTTTTCTTTGTCTAACTCTGTCGAGCGTGCGCGCAATAATTCGAGTTGCTTCTGTAACTGACTTTCTTCTTTTAGGTGTTTTTCAAGGATAACAGTCGAGTTATCGTACTCGGCTTGTTTTTTACTGATCTCTGACTCTATACCAGTTACCGTAGCAGTATCTTGTGCAAATGCACTAGTTGCTAGCAAACTAACTGAAATAAATAGAGATAAAGGAGCGATTCGCATATATTCCATTCCCAAAAAGCGGCAATTATTTGGTCATTATTATTTTTTTATAATTAAACTCTTATGCTATGTACTTGGAAAGCAAAACACAAGCTTTGTTCAATTATTATCTGAGTTTACAACTATTACCTTAGTTGATGCCAGTAAATAACAAAATCATTTTAGTTTAATTTCTTAGTTGATGATCAGTTTGCTACAATAGAGCGTGTTTTTTATTAAAATTGCTGCTGTGTATAGTTCTTTTGAGTCACCTTTACAAACCATAAACCATCCCTTATTGGCTGCTCGTAAAATTCAGCTCACCATAAAGCGAGATGATCTTATTCACCCGCAAATTAGTGGCAATAAGTGGCGTAAACTAAAGTTTAATTTAGCCGCAATGCAACAACTTGGAAAATCTGAATTACTCACTTTTGGTGGTGCTTTTTCAAATCATATCCATGCCAGCGCTGCTGCGGGGAAACTATTTGGTTTTACTACTCATGGTATAATTCGGGGTCCAGAACTTGATAGCGAAAATCCAACACTGCGCTATGCAAAGCAATGTGGCATGAATTTACATCCAGTTGACCGTGTTACTTACCGGTTGAGGCATGATCAAAATTACTTAGCTGAATTACAACATCAATTTCCTAATGCTTATATTTTACCTGAAGGCGGCACTAATTCAGCAGCCCTTCTAGGCTGCAAAGAGTTGGCCGAAAGCCTTCCCCCAGCAGACTATATTATATGCCCTACGGGAAGTGGCGGAACACTAGCAGGTTTAATTGAGGGCGCATCACAAAGTACAACAGTATTAGGGGTGGCTGTACTTAAGCAAGCTGAGTATTTAATAACTGACATTAAACAATTGAGCAACCGCGCCAAACAACAACAAAACTGGCAGCTGTTATGTGACTTTCATGATGGCGGTTATGGCAAGTTTAGTGCTAATTTGTGGCAGTTTTGTCAAGCATTTAACCACCAGCACGACATTCCTCTTGAACCTATTTACAGTGGCAAAATGATGTATGCACTATGGCAACTCATTGAGCAGGGCTTTTTTGCTCCACATACACACATTATTGCGATTCATACAGGTGGGCTACAAGGTTTAGATGGCTTGCGATACCGCAATTTAATCGACTAATTAGCTGTATTAGCTATGCGGTGTTATATCTGCTAACTTTTGTAAGGGCTCAGCAAAGTAAAAGCCTTGAGCTGCAACCACCCCTAAGTTTTTGAGGGTCGCAAGTTCATTTTGCGTCTCGACCCCCACCGCATAAACAGGAAAGCTTAATTCGCTGCCCTTATTGATAATCTGTTTTACGATCTTCTGCTGTTGAGCATTTGTATCTATATTATGTATTAGCTCATAGGCCAGTTTAATACTGCGTATATTATTAAGCTGCGCATAAGTAGCTAGGTGCTCTGCACTTCTCACGTTATCAATTACCACACCAGCCGACAGTTTCTCTAAGCACTTAAACTGTGAGATTAATTTTTTATGTTGGCGTAGATAATCATCTTCACTGAGTTCAAATTGAAGTTTACTAATTCCCTCATAGTCACTCATATGTTCTTTAAACCAAACCCAAAACTTGTCATTGAACCAGTTCATAGCATGTAAGTTTATACTGACTGTGATTGCACCAGCTTCGTTAGAGAGTATTCTCTTCACTTGAGTAATAACGATTTTATCTAAAAACAACACGTCATTTTTACTGCTCATGTGGGGAATAAAATGCCGAGCTGCCAATAGCCCCAAATTTTTATGACGAATGCGAATTAACGCTTCATGCTGTAAAATTTCACCTGTTTGTAAATCGAACAATGGTTGAAAAAACAACATAAAATGTTTGTTTTTAATGTACTCAAACAAGTGCTCTTTACTGTCTGCTAACATGCTTGATTGGGTATGCCCGAACGGCAAGCGATGAATATGTTGCCATGCACTTTGTTTAGCCATAGCCAATGCTGATTTAGTTAGCTGATATACAACAGCTTGGTCTGCTCCTGTTCGGTAATTACAAACACCAATCTTGACATCAGCACGTGATAAATCACTGCGATAGTTTAAGCACGCTTGGTAAATAACTTGATGAAGCCGTTTGGTATATTTATCAAGCTCAGTTGCAGGGATGTTATTTAAAGTAACCGCGATGCCACCTGAAGGAAGCAACTTAACGGAGCGATTAACCAACTCACCAAAACCTTTCGCAATCACTAATTTAAAGTAGTTATCAACATCCAGGTTCGATGGAAAAGGTGTTTTCCAAAAGAACAAAGCAAATAAATGGTTATAACTTGTTGGCACCCCATAAAGAATATTGAGGTCTTGTCGCGGTAAAGGCCTTGGCGATGCTAGCTTTTGTGATTTAAATTGGGGTTCAATTTGTGCATCTGCTGATGCTTGCGGTTTGATAACAGGTTGCTCTTTAATAGCCGTAGACTTAGCCATACTTCGCCACCAACGCCCAGCCCAATAGCCTGTTGCTAGTAAAATAAGGTTTAATAGTATAAATAAGTGGCTTTCTAGTAACCAAGCTGGCCAATGAAACAAACGTAAACTGACTGTTTTATAACTAAATACTTCTTGCTCTACATCAATAAAATTTGCAAAGTTTTGCGGCAAATCAGCTACATCCAAGACAAAACCCTGACTTTTTACAATAGACGCGATGATGTCTTGCGAGGTGATAGGATCTAAGTTTAATTCATATACTTCTTTAGCCAGCTCAGTACCAGTATGATGAACCTTGTCATGAAGTACATCATTAAGAAAAATGTTAAAAACAACCACAAGCAAAAGCACAATCGTCACATAAATGACCACTGGTCGCTTGATCTGTGAAGCAAAGTCTTTTTTCATTTCACAATTTTGTTGCCCAAAGATATACAAAGTGTTGTTCAAGAACCCCATAAATACAAGGCTACAGGCTGATTAAAAGTAATTTCAGAAGAATCCTAATACCAACGCTGTCAAAAATTCCGTAAATTTAACAACCTAGCATTTACTGGTAATGAGAATTATTTTGTAATCAACAATTCAAAAAGTCGCAACTGAATCTCTGCAACAGAGTTAAATAAAGATAAGCAACCTTTTACAGTAACCTTTAATCAACCCCAAGATAACTGTTTGTAATGATGAAAGGCGTTATTATTTAGCCTTCGTAGATGCGCATTACCCGAAAAAATAAGCGCCATCATGACAGCGTAGCTGATGCACACCAGGCTCATGAAGATGTATTTACTCTAAATACATTTATAGCATTTGATGTCTTATATTGAGCTTGTTCTAAATCTTTTATCAATTTAGATAATAGCGCCAATTCGGTTTGTACTTCCTGCATATTTTCAGTGATATTTTGGCTTGCCTTACTCGCTTCTTCAGCTAACTGATTTTGTGATTCAATCGCTGATGACACCATGTTTGTTTGGCCGCTCACCTCAGTGATATTAGTTGTCAAAATATCGATATTCTTGAGCGCATTTTCACTATTTTCACTCACCTTCTGCGTTGATTCAGAGGTATTTTCCATATACGCCTGAAGTTGTTGCACTTGCTGCTTTATGTCATCAAGCACTGAAGATATTTCTGATGTTGAATCTTGGCTACGCGTTGCTAAACCCCGCACTTCGTCTGCAACAACAGCAAAACCACGCCCTTGTTCACCCGCTCGAGCAGCTTCGATAGCAGCATTAAGGGCTAGTAAATTAGTTTGTTCAGCAATACTCGAAATTGTATCAAGCACTGATTGAATACTGTTCGTTTTTGCACTTAACGAATCTGATTGCTGATGAGCCTGCTGAATCAGCGTAGATAGTGAGTTAATGCTCACTTTATTTGTGCCAATTATTTGCTTTGTATTATTCGATAAGTCATTTGCCTTTGCTGTATTTTTAGAGCTTTCATCTGCTGACAGTGCAATTTGCTCGATCTGGTTAGATAGCCTCGCGAAGCTATCTTGAAGCACCGATGTGGTTGAATTAACACTCTCAACTAATTCTGAGAGCTCTGTTGCAAAAGTGATTAATGATTTAACACTGGATTCGCTACTGCTGTTTGCTTGTTGCACTTGCCGTATCAACTTAGTGAGGGTATCTACCAACTCATCAACACTTCTAGAAATTGCACCTATTTCATCACTCGATTGGTCATCAATCCTCACTGTTAAATCATGGCTTGAAGCAATTTTTCCAATTAAATCTCGTACTTTTCTAACTTTTTTAGCAAGTGCCTTGATTACAAATAAACCGAAGGCGATAAAAAAAGTAATAAAAAATATCGCAAGACCTACCGTTACCACAGCCTCCATTTTAGCATCAACGTGCTTTTCCTCGATAAGCGACTCTAACGCGCTTTGTTTTTCAGTAATACGCTTGTGAATTTTGCCAATTAAGTCCGTTGACAAACTAAACCAGTCCGAAGGTTCTGGGTAAGACAAAGCCAGCTTGCCACTTTCTTGATTTAGGTTTTCGATAATTGCCTTAATATCTTTAAAGGCTTGTGAATTAGTCAATTCTGATAGCCATGCTTTATCTTCTTTTGCGGTGAGTGTTAAAGCGAGCATAGCCAAACTTTCTTCAATATTATTAAAATAGCCAGCAACTTGAACCTGACTATCTTTAGATATTGATTGTAATGATAAAATACCATTCACCTTTCCTCTAATCTGGCCTAACCTCTCCTTTAACAAAGACATTCTGATAATAGCTAAACCTGAAGAGATTGCTTCGGATTGTCTAATGTGTGAAACCCGGCTGTTAGCAACATCCAACATAAACTGGTTGGCATTAGAATAAACGGCAAACGCTGACTTTCCTTGCTGCCTATCGATATTTTCTCTTAACGCTTTTATATTTTTGTGCTTTTCTAACACTGCAGTAAATAGGGCTATTGAGTGTTTTTTCGTTTGAGTATAATTAGAAAATTCGTTAAAAACTTTATCAACAATCAAGCGTTGCTTAGCAACTTTGTCACCGTTTTTGCGATACCCTGAACCAATAAAGCCAGCAGTTAATCCCCTTTCGACTGCCGTTTCATGCGCTATTTTATCTATCATCAATACTTCGCTGATAAATTCAGCATCTTGACTCACAAGCTGCTTTTTTTGCAGGGACGCATCAATAACAATATAAGATGTTGTAAGCATCACAACCAAAGCAAATGCAATCACTGCTGCTAGCGCTTGTTGAAAGCTTATCTTACTAAGTATTTTCATGGGTGTAGGAATAAAGTTTTTTATTAAACTTAGACCATACGATTGATATCGCCAGTATTTATAACTCTGCTCCAGGCATACTTGCAGCCATAAAAAAGAACGTAAGCTCTAATCCTAGCTTCACAGACTCAATTAAAAGATAAACGATTCAATGCAAAGTAAAGAACAAAATGAGTGGGTAAATTTGTGCGGCCAGCATGCATTCTAAGTTATTTTTCAACATTATTTTTAGTTAAAAAAAGAGCCGCTATTTAGCGGCTCTCTTATACATTTCTAATTTTGTCTTTGGTCAGAACGGGATATCGTCATCAAAGTCGATTGGTGGTTCCATTGGGTTTGATGCGCCGCCTTGTGGTGCATTTTGTGGCTTAGGAGCAAAACCGCCTTGTTGTGGTGCACTGCTTTGCTGTGGAGCACCATAACCGCCACCGTATTGGTTATTGTTTTGTTGTTGCGGCGCTGACTGCTGTGGACGTTGTTGCTGTGGTGCTGGTGCAGACTGTTGCTGTGGTGCATAGCTATTATTGCTTTGTGCTTGTTGTGAGCCACCACCGTAACCGCCGCCTTGCTGTTGACCACCTTGGTAACCGCCTTGTGATTGACCACCTTGATAGCCGCCACCCTGTTGATCGCCACCACGGCCACCTAACATTTGCATTTGACCACCCATATCTACCACGATTTCTGTGGTGTATTTTTCTTGGCCTGATTGATCAGTCCATTTACGCGTTTGTAAACGGCCTTCAATATAAACTTGTGAGCCCTTGCGAAGATACTCACCAGCAACTTCAGCTAGTTTGCCAAATAACACAACACGGTGCCATTCAGTACGCTCTTGCATTTGCCCTGTGTTTTTATCTTTCCAGCTATCAGTCGTAGCAATGCTGATATTCGCTACACCATTGCCATTAGGCATATAACGTACTTCTGGATCTTGGCCTAAATTACCAACCAAGATAACTTTGTTCACACCGCGTGCCATGGAACTTCTCCTATAAAACGTTAGATTAAACCAGCAACTTTACGTGCTTGGTCTAGGTCAAATTCTTTGTCATTAATCTTTAAATAGCTGCGATTTTCATCACAAACAACCGTTGCTTCAATGACGCCCGGTAAAGCAACAAGACGAGAAGCAAGTGCTTGTGCTTGCTGCTCTGAACTTAATTCGGTCATTAAGCTAATTATTTTACTTCTTGGTGGGACTTGCATATTCCAAGCAATGATAAGCCATATTACCCCAACAAGTGCCGCTGCCGCAAACACTGCTTGCGCACTTAATGCTTGGGCAACATAGCCACCCAATAAACCGCCTAAAAAGGCACCAAAAAACTGCGTTGATGAGAACACCCCCATCGCAGAACCTTTCTGGTTTGCAGGGGCAATACGCGAAACAAGAGCTGGCATGGTGGCTTCTAAAAAGTTAAAAGCAATAAAGTAAACCAACATACAAATACCAATGCCAATCACCGAATCAACCCATAGCGACATGGCTAACATGCTTAACACCAGCAGTGCGATTGAAGCAATGAATGCTTGTTTTTCTTTTTCTTTGCGAATCGCCACTATCATCATAGGTGCCATCAAGAAAAATGCTAAAAATAATACAGGTATGTATAAATACCAATGATGATCTGCAATCAATCCATCTTTAATAAGCTGACCTGGTAATGCTACAAATACGGTAGTTAATGTAAGATGAAGCAGCATCACCCCAAAATCAAGGCGCGCTAATTGTGGGTGTTTAATAAGTTGCTTAATGTCATCAAGTGTTGCAAGCGTGTCGCCTTTTGGGGCTTTACTAACTGCATTTGGCACTAAAAACAACACGATAAAAATACCTAAAAGCGCCAGCCCTGCGGTAAGCCAAAATACTCCTGCAACACCCCATGATGCGGCTACTATTGGCCCAAGTAACATAGCAACGGCAAAGCTCATACCAATACACATACCAATGACGGCCATTACTTTTGGACGCTGTTCATCACGACTTAGATCAGAAGCCAGTGCTAACAATGCACTGGCTATTGCGCCCATGCCTTGTAATGCACGCCCTAACGTCACCATTTGTACTGACTCAGCTGTTGCCGCTATCACAGAACCAAGCGCAAACACACAAAGACCACCAATAATGACTTTTTTACGACCAATTTTGTCCGATAACCAGCCCATAGGTATCTGTAATACAGCTTGCGTTAAACCATAAGCACCGATAGCAAAGCCAATCCATAGTGGCGAAAACCCTTCTAGCTGCTGACCATAAATTGCCAATACTGGCATCAGCATAAATAGGCCAAGCATGCGAAATGCAAATACGCTCGCCAACGAAACGGCAGCGCGTTTTTCTCGAGAGTTGAGTGAAGATGCTGTCATGAATTACTGATCTTGCTGTCTGTTAAAATGTGAGCGTGGATTCTACCACAAGCAAAAACTAAATAATCACCTGTGAGTGATGATTTTTTCTTTGATCAAGGATTAATCTTATCGCGTATTGTGAGATACTGAAAAAATAATTAGGTAACAAAACGAGATAGCATGGAAAACATTGAAGTCCGAGGCGCCCGTACGCACAATTTAAAAGACATCAGCCTAACCATTCCCCGTGATAAGCTGATAGTTATCACTGGCCTATCTGGTTCAGGAAAATCGTCTTTAGCGTTTGATACGCTTTATGCAGAAGGGCAACGTCGTTATGTTGAATCACTCTCTGCATATGCAAGGCAGTTCTTATCGCTAATGGAAAAACCCGATGTGGATCACATCGAAGGTTTATCGCCTGCAATCTCTATTGAGCAAAAATCAACCTCGCATAACCCGCGCTCAACAGTCGGAACCATCACCGAAATTTACGATTACCTACGTTTATTATTTGCCCGTGTAGGTGAGCCACGCTGTCCTACTCACGACTTACCGCTTGCAGCACAAACTATCAGCCAAATGGTCGATACGGTTTTAGCGCTACCTGAAGGTAGCAAGCTAATGCTATTAGCACCAGTTGTGAAAGACCGAAAAGGTGAACATGTTAAGCTGCTTGAGCAACTTGCAAGCCAAGGCTTTATTCGTGCCCGTATTGATGGCGAGGTTTGTGACTTATCAGATCCACCAACCCTTGAGCTTCATAAAAAGCACACTATCGAAGTTGTGGTTGACCGCTTTAAAGTAAAAGATGGCCAACAACAGCGTTTAGCTGAATCATTCGAAACGGCGCTTGAGCTTTCAAGCGGTATAGCTCATGTAGCGGCAATGGATGACTCTCTTAGCGAAGACATGCTGTTTTCAGCTAACTTTGCTTGTCCAACCTGTGGCTATGCAATGGGCGAGCTTGAACCGCGTTTATTCTCGTTTAATAACCCAGCAGGTGCATGCCAAAGCTGTGATGGTTTAGGTGTACGTCAGTATTTTGATCCAAACCGTGTAGTGCAAAACCCAGAGCTAAGCTTGTCGGGCGGCGCAATTAAAGGATGGGACAAACGCAGCTTTTATTATTTCCAAATGCTGCAAGCCGTTGCGGAGCATTACAAGTTTGATTTAGAAGCGCCGTTTCAAAATCTGAGTAAAGAAGCACAAAAAGTTATTCTTGAAGGTTCAGGCAAGACTAAAATTGCTTTTAATTACCGCAATGACCGTGGCGATTTAATTACGCGTAACCACGAGTTTGAAGGCGTTTTAAATAATATGAACCGCCGCTACCGCGAAACAGAATCAAACTCGGTGCGCGAAGAGCTGGCTAAATACCAAACGAGCCAAGCGTGTCCAAGCTGTCATGGCTCTCGATTACGCGAAGAAGCTCGCCATGTATTTATTGGCCAAACCAATCTACCTGCCATCACCACAATGAGTATTGGTGAAAGCATGGCATTTTTTGATAGCTTAAGCCTAACTGGTCAGCGTGCCCAAATTGCCGATAAAATCCTCAAAGAAATTCGCGACCGTTTATCTTTCTTAATTAATGTAGGCCTTAATTACTTATCACTTGAGCGAAGTGCTGACACCCTCTCAGGTGGTGAAGCTCAGCGTATTCGTTTAGCAAGCCAAATTGGTGCAGGCCTTGTTGGTGTTATGTACGTACTGGATGAACCATCAATTGGTTTGCACCAACGCGATAACGACCGCTTACTAAAAACCCTTATTCACTTACGTGATTTAGGCAACACCGTCATTGTGGTTGAGCATGACGAAGATGCCATTCGCGCTGCCGATCATATTATCGATATCGGCCCAGGTGCTGGTGTTCATGGCGGCCATGTTATTGCACAAGGTACCCATGACGATATTCTAGCAAGTAAAGATTCTATCACCGGTCAGTATCTCTCTGGTGAAAAGAAAATCGAAGTACCGGCGGCTCGCCATCAAACCAACGACAAATGGCTTGAGCTATTTGGTGCCACAGGTAACAACTTAAAGAACGTTGATTTACGTATTCCATTTGGCTTAATGACCTGTATCACAGGTGTATCGGGCTCAGGTAAATCGACACTTATCAACGACACTTTATTTAAGCTGGCTCATACCGAGTTAAATGGCGCAACGACCGCAGAAGCTGCACCGTATAAGTCAATTAAGGGATTGGATCATTTTGATAAAGTGATTGATATTGACCAAAGTCCAATTGGCCGTACTCCGCGCTCAAACCCTGCAACTTACACTGGTATTTTTACCGGTATTCGTGAGCTATTTGCAGGCACTCAAGAAGCCCGTTCGCGTGGTTATAAAGTCGGTCGCTTTAGCTTTAACGTTAAAGGTGGCCGTTGTGAGGCTTGCCAAGGCGATGGCGTGATCAAGGTAGAAATGCACTTTTTACCGGATGTATATGTGCCTTGTGATGTATGTAAAGGTCAGCGCTACAACCGTGAAACCCTAGAAGTACAGTACAAAGGTAAAAACATTCACCAAGTACTCGAAATGACCGTTGAAGATGCCCGTGACTACTTTGATAAAATCCCGGCCATTGCACGTAAACTGCAAACGTTAATGGATGTTGGCTTGTCGTATATTCGCTTAGGTCAAGCTGCAACAACCCTCTCAGGTGGTGAAGCACAGCGTGTGAAACTGGCTCGTGAACTTTCAAAACGCGATACCGGTAAAACACTGTATATCCTTGATGAACCAACTACGGGTTTACACTTTGCTGATATTCAGCAATTATTAGTAGTACTGCACCGCTTACGCGATCACGGTAATACCATTGTTGTTATTGAGCATAACCTTGATGTGATCAAAACCGCAGACTGGATTGTCGATTTAGGCCCTGAAGGTGGCTCTGGCGGTGGTGAAATTTTAATTTCTGGTACACCTGAAGACGTCGCCGATTGTGAGCGTTCACACACAGGCAGGTACTTAAAACCACTACTATAAAAAGGATATTGCGTGCGTAGGTATTTAAAAATTGCAAAATGGCGCGCTAATAAACAGTTTCAACAACAGCAACGTAGCTGGCAACCTCATAAAACAAGGTTGGTTGAACGTTTACAAGCCATTTGGTTTAACTTAAGTACCGCACAAAAGCTCTATCTTTTGGCATTAAGCAGCCTGATTGTTGTGCCATCAGGCTGGTTAAGTGCCACCATCACCATTATTGCACTTGTTATTGAATTTTGGCCTAAGTTTAATCAACTTTGGCATTCACTTGCCGGCAAGGCACTGATTTTAATCTTCTATGCTAGTATCGCTAACTTTGTGTTGGCAGGTGCAAGCGGCATAGTAAATAATGTAACCCATGTTTCTGCCAATCATTTTAACTACACACATAACTTTGCCACTCTGTTATATTTACCGCCTTGGGCGCTGGGAATAACACTAGGTACATTATTGTTATTTCAACTCTTTTTGCCTTTTTATATTTTTATTTTATTGCTGATAAAACCATTTGGCTCTGAGCGAGTTAAATTTATAAGTCAAAGCTATTCGCCGCTATTAACCGCCATCGTGCGTTTTATTTTAGCAACCGTAGTATTTATTAACTTAATTTCGTTTCTTGATGACAAGCCACCTGAAGAAGTGCTCGACAACATGGTCAGTACCTTTATCGATAGCAAAGTCATTGCCAAAGAGTCAGGTGAAGAGCAGCAAAAAGCGGTTGAAGAACTCAGTGAAAAAATTGAGCAACAAATTCCTGACATCAACGAAGAAGCTCAGGTACCTAGCCGTGATATAAACATACAAGCTGATAACGAAACGGCTGAAAATCTACGTCAGTTTTTAGATAGTAAAGGTTACTTTGAGCGCAGCAAACGCTTAATTGCCATGTTTGCTTACAGCTTTGAGGCCGATAGTTATTCGCGCTGTTTAAAGGCTGAAAACAGTAAAGCTGTTGAGCTGAATGATTACGAAATAGTGCAAGTAACCCCTGATCACAATGCTGAATATGGCTATCGATTTGAAGTCATTGCGTGTGACTCGCCAGGCGTTACCCCTGTTGCAAAGTAACGCAGTAATCCTCTTTTATTAATGAGGCTTGCTGCGCTTCTGCCAGCCAGTGAAAGAATAATAGCCCTCGATAAAGCAAACCCTCAAAAGTAATATCCTTTAAAACCTTATTTCGGCCCATAAGGATTGGACTTAAACCATTGAAATTATTTGAATTAAATTTTCAAAACCTTATAAATAAATCGCTTAGAACTAGATAAGCGACTCTATCCGAATTCCTCGCTATTGTAGTTTCCATCAACGGGCTACCAACCACTTTTGCCTCGTTGATAAAACCAATCAACCAATTAAGGGAATTACATTATGAGCAATTCAATTTTAAAAATGATGCCACTACTAGCAGTCGCTGCACTCGTTATTACTGCACCGAATACTTTACTAAATAATCAAGGTGATCAAAAACTAGATCAACAGTTAGAGACATCTATAGCCGCCTCTATTGAGCAAATGAACAATAAAATTGATCACCAAATTGAACAACAGCTCAATAACTAACAGCTAGTTTGCCCAGCATGCTGGGCAAGCCTCATCAATTAACAGGCTAAAATAATGAAAACATTAACTCGATACTTGCTCATCTCATTCATTGCTACATCAGGCTTATTAGCAAGTAGTTTTAGCATCGCTAAAAGTGCCATTTGGCAGGTAAGTAAAGGTGATGAATATATTTATCTTGCTGGTTCAATTCATATTTTACCTTCTAAAGAGCTGCCACTTCCCACTGAATTTAATCAGGCTTATAAACTGATAGATACCTTAGTGCTTGAAGCCGATGTACCTGCACCAAGCGATAGCTCGGCACAACTAACCCTGCTTAAAGCTCTTAGCTATCAAGCAGGTGAAACCTTAAGTAGCAAACTGACAGAAAAAGTTAAGCAACAATTAAAATTACAGCTTAATAGCTATGGCATGCATCTCTATGAACTGGATAGCTTTCGACCTTTTATGGTGAGCTTGCTAATCATGTCGTTAGAGTTACAAAAACAGCAGCTCTTAGGTGAGGGCGTCGATAGCTATCTTGCGAAACTGGCCAAACAAGATAATAAAAAAATAGCTTACCTTGAAACCTTAGCTTTCCAGTTAAATTTGTTTAAACAATTAGGCAATGAAGATGAGAATGCCTTTATAGAATCACTATTGGCACAAGTTTCTGACTTCCAGCAACTGTATGTTGAAATGCTCGATGCATGGCGAAATGGCGATATGCAAGCAATGGCTAAGCTTACTACCCTACCACTAAAACAACGTGATCCCCTTACTTATGAAATGTTAATTAAGCAACGTAATTTAACCTGGCTTAGTAAGATAGAGCGCTATTTTACTAATCATCAAAAAGAGCTGGTGCTCGTTGGTGCAGCCCATTTGGCTGGTGAAGATAGCTTGTTAGGCCTATTAAAAAATAAAGGCTATGCAATTAAACAGTTGAACACAGATGAGGAATAAAAAAATGGAAAAAACAGACAAAACTGCTGCCGCGCTGATGTGTTTTTTTACTGTTTTAATTGTGCTGAGTTTTTAATGAATAAAAAAATACCGCTGTTAAGCGGTATTTTTATTTCAATTATTTGTTGCAAGCTTACGGGCGAGGAATAAAACCTACCGCATCGTACACAGCTTTTAATGTTTTTTCAGCGCGAATACTCGCCTTTTCAGCACCTGATTTCATAATGCTATCAAGTAGTGATTGATCTTCACGGATCTCTTTAAAGCGTGCTTGAATTGGCTCAATCATATTAACAACCGCTGCTGCGGTGTCTTTTTTCAGGTGACCATACATTTTGTCTTCGTATTCAGGAACTAAGTCTTCGATTGAGCGCTTAGTTGCAACTGATAATAAAGTAAGTAGGTTAGATACACCTGGTTTTTCGTCACGATCAAAGTAAATACGTGCTTGTTCGTCTGAATCGGTTACTGCTTTTTTCAGTTTCTTTTCAATCTTCTTCGGCTCATCCAATAACATGATGTAACCGTTTGGATTTTCATCTGACTTAGACATTTTCTTCAGCGGATCTTGTAAGCTCATTACACGTGCGCCAAACTCAGGAATGTACGGCTCAGGTAGTTTGAACACGTCACCGTATAGGTTGTTAAAACGTGTTGCGATATCACGTGTTAATTCAAGGTGTTGCTTTTGATCTTCACCCACTGGCACTTGATCTGCTTGATATAACAAGATATCAGCTGCTTGCAGCACTGGGTAAGAGAATAAACCCACATTCACGTTATTCGCATGCTTAGATGACTTATCTTTGAACTGCGTCATACGATTAAGCTCACCCATTTGCGCGTAACAGTTTAACACCCAGCTTAGCTGTGCATGTTCTGGTACTTGAGATTGTACAAATAACGCCGCTTTCTCTGGATCGATACCACATGCAGCATATAGCGCAATACCATCAAGAACGCGCGAACGTAATTGCTCTGGATCTTGGCGTACCGTAATGGCATGTAAATCTACTAACATAAAGAAACTTTCGTGGTCTTCCTGTAGCTTAAGCCACTGGTTAATAGCGCCAACATAGTTGCCTATTGTCATACCACCGGTTGGCTGAATGCCACTTAACACTACTGGTTTACTCATGATGTTCCTTTATATTTTTTACTAAACTAAAAAGACGAAATTAAAATGCACTTACCTTTGGGTAAGAACGGGTATTATATCTAAGAAATTCTCGCAGAGGTACTCTGGATTGAAATCAGCGAGGTTTTCACCTTGGTTATAGCCATAACCAAGCGCGACAACGTCAACATTTGCAGCTTTTGCTGCCAAAATATCACTTTTTGAATCGCCAATCATAACCGCTTTTTCAGGGCTAACATCTAATTGCTGACAAGCAAATTGCAGAGGTTCTGGTGAAGGTTTCTTGGCCATATCATCGCCACAGACAATAAACTGAAAATGACTAGTCAGTGACAGTTTATCAAGTAACTTTTCGGTAAAACGGCGCGCCTTATTGGTGATCACCACTTTAGGAATACCAGCAAGTGCAGCAAGCCCCGTTTCTACATGCTGATAAAGCGCGCTGTAGTCACCTACAACTTGGTCATAGTGCTGATAAAATAAATTAATAGCGCGCTCTGCAAGGGCTTCATCTAAATGCTCACTAACTTGCATATCGCCACTCAAACCACGTTTAACAAGCGTTTCTATACCATTACCGACCCAGCTTTCAACTAGCTTTTGCGTAACAACCGGAAACGCTAAGTCAGTAAGAGTCAGGTTCATCGCAATATATAAATCATAAACACTGTCGACTAGGGTGCCGTCTAAATCAAAAAATGCTGCATCGTATTTCATGATTCAACCTTTGCCAGTTCGCTACGCATCGCATCGATGACCGCTTTGTAATCTGGTTGATTAAAAATTGCAGAGCCTGATACAAACATATCAGCGCCCGCTTCTGCTATTTCGGCAATGTTATCAACACCGACACCACCATCAACTTCTAAACGAATATTGCGACCTGAAGCATCAATAATTTTACGTGCTTGGCGGAGCTTTTCGAGAGTATGTGGAATAAAACTTTGGCCACCAAAGCCAGGGTTAACCGACATTAATAGCACTACATCAACTTTATCAAGCACATGTTCAAGGTAACTTAAACTTGTTGCAGGATTAAACACTAATCCCGCTTGGCAGCCGATATCTTTAATTAATTGCAAAGTGCGGTCTATATGCTCACTGGCTTCTGGGTGAAAACTGATAATCGACGCCCCTGCTTCAGCAAAATCAGGAATAATGCGGTCAACGGGCTTTACCATAAGATGCACATCAATTGGTGCTGTGATGCCGTAATCTCGCAGCGCTTTACAAATCATTGGTCCAAATGTGAGGTTAGGCACGTAATGGTTATCCATTACATCAAAATGTATAACGTCAGCACCACTTGCAAGAACACGATCGACATCGTCACCTAAGCGAGCAAAGTCAGCCGATAAAATTGAAGGGGCTATTAAATACTTTTGTAAGGTTTCTAACATGAGTGATCCAATAATAATTTGCTACGCTAAACGAGCGCTTAATGTAACCTAATCGCTTACTGATTAAAACAGTACGACACAGGGTAAATACTTAGCTAAATAGTAGAAAGCCTTTAAGATCATTCGAATATAAGAACTATTAACTAGCTGACCTGCTACCTAAACCGATTAAACGAGTCAAAAGCACCAAAAAACAAAACAAAAATTAAACATAATATTAACTTTAACGCGCTAATTTTATTAATTTTTTAATCAATTCAGCATGAATTAAGTTTGTTATTTGAGCAATTATTAGGTATGCTTGTTTAAATAACACAAACAAGGGTTATTCTCATGCGTGCTTTTAAAATAGGGATCTTAATCGCGTCCGCACTTACTGTTGCTACGTTTGTATCTTTTTCATCTGCCGATGAAGACGAGTTTTTAGCAACGGCGTCTGGTTGCTCATGCAATACGCTAAACGCATCATCATCTTCTGCTCAATGTATGAAAGCAGAACAAGAAACTGGATGGTTTTCTTGGTTGACTGGTGACAGCCGTAGCGCACAATTCCACTACCTCGATTTACTTGAGCTTTTAACAAGTAGCGAAGAGTCAAAGAACGTTAGTAGCTTAAGCTCAAAATTCTAATTACATGAGAAGCTTTATTAGTGCATTACAAAGTGTCTTTGCGGCATTTTTTGGTGTGCAGTCAGAGCAGAAACGTCAAGCAGACTTCAAAGAGCATTCACCACTGGCCATCATTGTGATTGCTGTCATTTTGTTTATTATTTTTATTGCTGCTATTTATTTCGCGGTTTCTTTGGTGCTAAATACATAGCCATCAATTCATTCACTTTATTTCGTGAACCACCCTTAGGGCTTATTGTCCGCTTCACCTTAATCTCATCAAGTGATGCTTGGCTGTAGATTTTGCGAGTCCACACTGTATCGTGATTAGAAATAAGTACGGGCGTATTATTTTCGAATGCAGCCTGCTCAGCTAAATTAGCCAAGTTAGCTTGGTCATCTAAATTAAAGCCGCCTTTAGCGTAAGAAGTAAACGACGCCGTTTTACTGAGTGGTACATAGGGTGGATCACAATACACTACTGCGTTTTCAGGAATAAGCTTAAACACTTCGTCATAACCTAAGCAGGTAAAAGTTGCTTGTTGCGCTTTTTCAGCAAAGAAATTCATTTCTTTCTCTGGAAAGTATGGGCGCTTATATTTTCCAAAAGGAACATTAAAAATCCCTTTTAGGTTATAACGACATAGGCCGTTGTACCCATGACGGTTCATGTATAAGAACAAAATTGCACGTTCATATACATCACTGCTTTGATTAAATTGAACACGGTATTCGTAGTAAGCTTCTGGGTGATTATTTAGCTCAACAAATAACTTTTTTGCATCGCTAATAAATTCATCCGGCGTGCGTTTAAGCTCTGTGTACAGGTTGATCAAATCAGCATTGATATCATTTAAAATATAATGCTTAAAGTCAGTATTGAGGAATACAGAGCCAGCGCCAACAAAAGGTTCAACTAAAGTATCAGCATCCAAACTCGCTTGTTTTAAGCGGGCATGAATATCTTCAACTAGGCTGTATTTTCCACCTGCCCATTTAAGGAAGGCTCTGGTCTTTTGCTGCATCTGCTCTTAACTTCAATTCGATATTGCGCGATTCTACACTAATCAGTTTTAATTTACTGATCCTGTGAAGCAATTTCTTGCTTAATTTTACTTATTTTTTTATAAAAAGGCTGATTTTTACGCACTTTATTCGGTAGTGTCGATAACGCATTTTTCGCGTCGTTTAAGGTGGCATAGCTACCATAAGTTACAATCCACCACACTTTGCCACCTCGCAAAGTTTGATACGTATTAACTTGCCCTTCTAATGAGTTCTCTGTAATAAACTTATCAGTGATTTCTTTTTTAGTAACAGCTAGCAGCTGTATTACAAAATGCTCGTCTGGCTCTGCTAAATACCATGCATTTGCACTCACTGTCGGCGCTTTTTCAACTGTTTCTGTATTAACGGCCTCAATATCAGCTGGAGGAGGGTTTAAGGCGTCGTCAGTCAATACTGCGGCAATTTCTTCGCTACTTGGTTTGGCCTGTTGCTCTTCAGGTTTTGCACTAGCAAGACTATCAACAATTGCAGCAATATTATTTTCATGGCTTACTGCTGGAGCTTCTGACTGTTGAACTGTCACAGTATTATTATCAAGCTCTACTGACGCACTGCTCGGCTCTGATAGCGTTTCATCGCTGTTCTGTTGAGCCGCAGTCACCTTTTCTGCTGGGAGAGCCGTAGCAATGGTGGCACTCTCCTCTTGTTGATAATGTGCTTTCCACCATTGGGTCATATCTGCTTTGTACAAAAAGCCAATAATTAATAACATAGTTGTTATTAACAACAGGGTTAAATACAACGGTTTGTAGCTCTTTTCTGGAGGGCGAATATCTGCAGTTTGTTGATCTGGTTGCCATGCAAGTAATAATGCAGGATTACCATGAGCTTCTTGCAAAAAGGTTCGAAAAACAGGATCTTCTTCTACCGGAAGGCTATCGAAAAACCAACGCATCAACTGCTTACTTTCACTAAGATTAAGTGCCTCTAGGTGAATTTCAACAGCTTGTGTGAATTGCCCAACAGACTGAGATGCTATCAAAATATATAGGGTACTTGGGCTTTTCTTTGCCAGTATCTCGAGTTGATGAACCATCTCCTCAGATAAATGACGCCCGCCATCAATCACCCACAAGCAATCACCACAAGGTTGCTGCCTATACAGGTTATAAAAGTTTTCTGATAACGTTTGGGTATGATCGATAAGTGGGTTACTAAAGCTTTGTTCGAGTAGCTCTGTAAGCAGCTGTTGATCTGTCATTTTGCCAGACAATTGTACAAATGCTTTGTTAAACTCAGCGTACTTATCAGTGATGAATGTTTCTAGTAAGTAACTTTTACCTAGCCCTGAAGGGCCAAGTAAGCAAATTAAATTCTGCCCATATTCAAACTGCAGAGCGATTCGATCAACTAGCGCAGCACGGCTAGGCAATATTTGCGATTGCATTAGCGCGCTATTAAATCACAAACCTGCTGATCGGTAACATCGCTTACCAGCGCGCACTGACCAAATTGGGTAGGAAGAATAAACCGGATCGTGCCTTTCTTGTTTTTCTTATCTTTACGCATATGCGTTAAAAACTGCTCGCTAGTCATTTCAGCTGGAATATCAACAGGTAAATCGTAATGAGCAATCAATTGCACTATGCGCTCAACTTCAGCTGCAGTTAAATCACCGAGAGTTTGCGCTAAACGTGCTGCTAACACCATGCCAGCAGCAACAGCTTCGCCGTGTAACCAATTACCATAGCCCATTTGCGCTTCAATAGCGTGACCAAAAGTATGACCCAGGTTTAATAACGCACGCAAACCTGCTTCTTTTTCATCTTGCGCAACAATCAAGGCTTTGATTTCACAGCAACGATAAATAACATGCTGTAATGTTTGCTCATCGAGTGATTTAAGATTAGCGATATTTTGCTCTAAATAAGCAAATAGTTCTGTGTCATAGATTAAACCGTACTTGATCACTTCAGCCATGCCTGCTGCGAACTCTCGCTCAGGTAAAGTATGTAGTGATTGGGTATCGATAAAAACGGCTTGCGGTTGGTAAAACGCACCAATCATGTTTTTGCCAAGCGGATGATTAACAGCGGTTTTACCACCGACTGAAGAATCAACTTGTGATAGCAAGGTAGTAGGCACTTGAATAAAAGGCACACCGCGTTGATAACAAGCAGCAACAAAACCGGTTAAGTCGCCCACAACACCACCACCTAATGCAATAAGGCAGGTGTCACGACCACAGTTATGTTCGAGTAAGAATGCCGAAATTTTCTCAAACCACTCTAGTGACTTATATTGTTCACCATCAGGTATAGAAAAAGATAACGGGTTAAGATCAGCCAATGACGCCATTACATCATCGAGGTATAGAGGTGCAATGGTGTCGTTGGTGATAATGATAGGTCGACAATCGCCAATGTGTTCGCGTAATCGACCTGTGTCTTTAAGAGCAGATTGACCAATATAAATAGGATAACTTCGCTCGTCCAAATTAACAGTTAATTCAAGCATCGCTAGTTTCCTTTTTTAATTATTGGTTTTAAAAATCTAATTTCTCAATGATTTGATTAGCAACAACTTTAGCGCTTTGCTCATCAGTGCGGACAACAAAATCAGCCACTTCTTTGTATAACGGTTCGCGTTCTTCAGCTAAGCGCTCTAATACATCACGCGGTGCTTCTTCTGTTTGCAATAATGGGCGACGCTTGTCGCGCTGCGTGCGTGCAACTTGCTTTTCGATAGGTGTCTCTAGGTATACAACAATACCGCGAGCAGAAAGCTTATTACGTACTTCTTTACTGATCACAGAGCCACCACCTGTTGCAAGTACAATACCTTGCATCTCAGTTAGGTCTGAAATAACAGTTTCTTCACGAAGTCGGAAGCCCTCTTCACCCTCAAGGTCGAACACCCAAGCAATATCTGCTCCTGTGCGTCGCTCGATCTCTTGATCTGAATCGAAAAATTCAAGGTGTAATTGGTCAGCAATGTGACGACCAATTGTGCTTTTGCCAGCCCCCATAGGGCCCACTAGAAATATATTACGTTTCTCAGCCATATCTTTTTAGTACAAACGAACTCTAAAATTTGAAATAAAACCCCGCCTAACGACCTGGCCCCAAAATTAAGGAGGGGATTATCTCAGTAATTGCTTGGGTATTTCAAGTCAATTAGCATAAAAAGCCATATAACGAGCAATTAAACATGCTAATTGCTCGTTGCTTAAGAAAAAATCACTTAATCCAATTGAATTTTTGGTGTTACAAAGATTAACAGCTCTTTCTTTTCATTAAACTCACTGGTGCTTTTGAATAAGGTTCCTAAATATGGAATGTCTCCAAGTACAGGAACTTTCTTCGTTGAGTTAACGATTTGCTGTTGGAAGATACCACCAAGAACAACTGTTTGGCCATTCTCTACTAACACTTGTGTTTGGATTTCTTGAGTATTAATCGCCACCGCGGAACCCGTTGGTGTTTGCACCGTATCACCCCGTGTATCTTGTGTGATAACTAGGTCTAAAATCACCTTATTGTCAGGCGTAATGTGTGGCGTTACTTCTAAACTTAATACCGCTTTTTTAAAGGTAACCGTTGTTGCACCACTTGATGCAGCTTCAACATAAGGAATTTCGGTACCTTGCTCAATACGTGCTTTTTGTTGGTTAGCCGTAGTGATACGCGGACTTGCGATGATCTCACCTCGGTTTTCCTCTTCTAAAGCACTGAGCTCTAAATCTAAAATGGTGCCGTTAGCTAATTTGGCAACTTGTACACCAATACTTCCCGCTGGGCTTGAAATTGGTAAGTTTACATTTAATCGGTCAGCTAAACTTGGGATGTTATTGTAAGAGCCAGCACCAAACATGCCTCCGGCGCCTTCAAGAGTCCCAGAGATAGCACCGTCACTGCCGACATCGCTTATGCCCCAACGTACGCCTAAATCTTCTTGCACGTTATCATTCACAGTAACCATACGTGATTCAATCACCACTTGCTTTACTGGAATATCAAGGGTTTCAACCATACGACGAACACTATCAATACTTTTAGAAGTATCTTTAATTAATAATGTGTTAGTACGTTTATCAACCGAAACACTGCCTCTTGAAGAAATGATGCTGTTGGTATCGGTTTTTAATAAATCAGCAAACTCTTCAGCTTTAGCATAATTAAGGCGAATATATTCACTGTATAAAGGCTCTAAATCTTCGACTTGCTGTTTAGCTTTGAGCTCTTTGGCTTCACGCGCTGCCAGTTCTTCAGATGGTGCAACCATCAAAATAGAACCATCCATGCGTTTATCCAAACCTTTAATTTTAAGCACAACATCCAAAGCCTGATCCCAAGGAACACCTTCTAGACGAAGCGTAATATTGCCTGTTACAGAGTCGCTTGTTACTAAGTTAAACTCGTTATAGCCCGCAATAATCTGTAGCACAGAGCGAATTGGAATATCTTGGAAGTTAAGGCTCATAGGACGACCTTGATATTCAATACCGCCGTCTAGGTATGCACGTTGAGTATCATCTTTTTCAACTGTTAACGTAAAGATGTTCTCTATTTGTTGGTGAGTAAATTTAAACGCAGCATTTGGCTCTACCACTATACGAGTCATTGTTCCTTCTTTGAAGGTCTCGATTTTGCTTACAACGGTACCAAAGTCAATAACGTCTAGTTCATACAGAAGCTCGTCTAAAATATCCGTATGATGGAATTCTGCAATAATTTTACCACCGCTTTCATGTACATCAATCGCAGCTTGAGTACCTTGCAAAAACACCAATAAGCGAGCTTCGTCTTTTTCAGTACGACGAAAATCAATGGATTGTACAGTATTTATAAAGTTACTTGAGGCTGATAATGGATCAGTCGATTCATCACTGGCAATTGGGTTATCTGAAACATGCAGCGTGTAAACATTGTCTTTAGCTGTTGTTTTATAAATTTTCAATTTATCCAACATAACAACAACTTTTAAACCGTCCGTTGTCATTGTGCTAGTGACTTGCTGAATACCTGCTTGGTTTATATTTACAGTCTGAACTTCTTTATCAACACCGACATCGTCAAATAACATTTCTATCCGAGCTGGTGCGTTATAAACCTGAACTTTAGGCTCAAATGTAAGGGCTTCATCAAAGACTAGCTGCAGCTGCGTTTCATCCTTCATGATTGGATTGTAACGCACATCATAAAGTACAGGTGCAGCGACTACCGACTGCGCTACCAGTAAGGTTAATGCAGCGAACATGTATTTTCGCATGTGCTTTAACCAAGCCATTCCTTTATGCATTTTATTTTTACCTTTTATATGATTAATCTGCACCATTTGTACCTGCCTCTAACATTTCTAGCTTGGTCAGGCGCTCTTTCCAGCAACCAGCCCCATCAGGGATTAATTCTAATAATTCAATGTAGTTGTCATGCACTTCTTTAATCTCACCATGATACAAACCAAGATAATTACCTACTGTGACACGATAAAGTGTATCGTCTGCCGCTTTAATCAATGCCCAGCTATTATCAGCTTGACCGATAGTCCCTTTCATTAATAAATTTTCAAGCGGGTACTTCTCTAGAGGCTGGCGAACTCGGCTAGGATCTGGATGTAAACAGTTTTTAACTTGTACTAAGTTGTTTTGAATAATTTCAGGTCTTGGTGCAACAAATGGGCTACGCAACTTACTGGCACTGTATTCAAAATATTCAAACTTTGCGATCTGAGGAATAGGCTCTACTTTTGGTGTAGTACTTGCCTTTACCTGATCGATAAATTCTTTTTGCTCTGATGTATCATCGTTACATGCACTCAGTGCAAAAGTCATAATAATAACTAACGGAAGTCTTCTCATCATTTCTGAGTGCCTCCTTCATAACGATAGGTTTTAGCAACAACACTAAAAGTAAGTTCACCATCATCAAGGGTTTGAATAGTAAAGTCATGCAAACTTACGATACGCGGTAATTGTGCAACTTTACCAACAAACTCACCAAACTCATGATATGAGCCCACAACTTCTATCTTAATTGGCAGCTCAGTGTAAAACTCTTTTTCTATCTCTGGTAACCAGCCAATTTTTAAAAACGTTAAACCACTTGTCGTGCCAACATAAGACAAATCGTCAAGTAAACCTGGTGTTTCATTAGAGGTGGGTAAGCGCTTTAATAGTTGCGAAAACTTATCTTCCATTTCAATCATTTGCTGGCGATATAAGTCTAGGTTACTCGCAACAGCATATTTAGCTTTGTAAGTATTTCTCAGCTCAGTCTCTTTGGCTACTGAACTGTGATAATTAGCTATTTCATCAGACACTAGCAAGCTATAACTAAAATAAAGCACGATTGCAGCAACAAAAGTACAGCACATTACTTTTACAGCAATGGGCCAATCGCCCATATTTTCGAGCTCTATTTCATTCCAATCTATTTCAGTTAACGATTTGATATCAAGGTTCATTGCGTACCTCACCTATTTTATCAAATGGTTTAACATAAAAATCCATATTAAAGTCACTTAGTAACCTCGACGTTTGCTCACCAGCCACAATACCTTGCATAACAGGTCGCTCTAGAAGATAAGAGCCCTGAACTTGGCGCAACATAGTCGATAGTCGATTATTAGATTCACTACGTCCCGATACATGTATGCGGTCATCACGACGTTCTAGCTTAGTTAAATAAACACCTGAAGGCACAATCTTCGCAACCTCATCCATAATTTGTGTACCAAGATTTCGATTGCTTTGTAACTCCTCAATTAAGCGCATTCGCTGCTGCAGGTTTTCTTTCTTTTTATCCAATTCGTTGATTTCACGAATGCGTTGATCAAGTAGTGCAATTTCGTTGCTTAAAAAGTTATTTTTTACATTTTGTCCTTCACGTAATCCTGAATAGAAAGAACTCAACATATACATACTTAAAAAACTCACTACAACAACAGCGAACAGCAAAGTAACAAATTTATTTTGCGATTCTTTTCGTTTTTGTTCGCGCCAAGGCAGTAGATTTATATGTGGCATGATGAAAAGCTCCTCAACGCCAATCCTGTGGCTATCGCGAACTGTGTTCTATGACGCTGTAAAATATTACGGTCTACCTTTGGAGCAATTTCTATATTTGCAAAGGGTTCAGCAACCACTGTATGTATCCCTAACTCTTCAATTAACAATCGGTCTAAGCCTTCAATCATGGCTGTGCCACCGGTTAAAACAATATAATCGACTTGATCTTTACCGCTCGTCGTTAAGAACATTTGTACGGCACGTCTTACTTGTTGTAGCAGCGAAGTCTGAAAAGGTGCAAGTACTTCAAACGTATAATTAGGAGGTAAGTCGCCTGTGGTTTTACCTATTTCTGCTTCATCGAAGCTTTTGTTGTAATAAGCGACAATACTGTTTGTGTATTGGTCACCACCAAAAACCTGATCCCGAGTGTAAATAGTCTCACCGGCTTGAACCACACTCACAAGCATTAGCACAGCACCAATATCTACAATTGCCACACACTTATCATAGGCATCGCTAGGCAATTGTTGGTAGTACACATCTAACGAACGGCTCAACGCGTAGCTTTCAACATCAACTACTTTAGCCGTTAGATTTGCAGCTTCTAATACACCAATGCGAGCCTCAACACTTTCTGTGCGTGCTGCAGATAAAAGTACATTAACTTTGCTAGGATCGGCTTCATTAATGGCGAGCTTTTCAAAGTCTATGTTCACTTCGTCGAGTGGGTATGGAATTAAGCTGTCTGCTTCAATGGCTATTTGCGATTCTAATTCAGCATCAGTTAATGATACATCCATGAAAATAACCTTTGTAATCACAGTTTGCCCAGACACTGCAACGGCGGCACTTTGGACTGTTTTAGGCAATTTTCGTTTTAATTTAGCAACAACGTTGCCGATAGCTTCAATGTCTTGAATTGAGCGTTCAGACATAGCCCCTTTTGGCATAGGTTCAATAGCTAATGCCTCAAGCCGCAAACCTGCGTCTGTCTCTTGCAACAACACTGCTTTAATGCAGTGAGATCCGATGTCGATCCCTACCATCATAGATGAAGGCTTTTTTAATAGCTGACTTAGCATGATTGCAACTTTGCCTTTGTTTTAATAATAAACAAGTTATAATTTTTATCTGAAAAAATATTATTCATTTTTTAATCAATATATACTAGCAGTCTCCGATTCTAATTGGGAGTCCATTTAGGGAAAATATAAGTGATTTTATTAAAACGAACTTTACAATTTTTTATCATTTGCTCATTCTTAGGGCTAATCACTTTAGTTGGTCTATACTATTACGTTAAACCTGACATTCCTAGCGTACAGGTTTTAAAAGACGTTCAATTACAGACACCTATGCAAGTTTTTTCACGCGATGGTTTATTGATTAATCAATTTGGTGAAAAACGCCGCATTCCCGTCACAATAGATCAAATCCCCCAACCGTTAATCGATGCGATTTTAGCGACCGAAGACAATCGTTTTTACGAACACATTGGTATAGACCCAATTGGTATCGTTCGGTCAGCCATTGTACTCATATCTACAGGTGAAAAGAAACAAGGCGCAAGTACCATAACTATGCAGCTTGCCCGTAACTTTTTCTTAACCCGAGAAAAGGCTTATATCCGTAAAGTCAAAGAGATATTCATCGCATTGCATATTGAAAGTATATTAACTAAAGATGAAATACTCGAATTATATTTAAATAAAATTGAATTGGGGAATCGTGCTTTTGGTATTGGTGCAGCAGCCCAAGTTTATTATGGCAAAGAATTAAATGAACTTACGTTAGCCCAAATGGCAATGATTGCTGGTTTACCTAAAGCTCCTTCTGCACTAAACCCAATCCGTAACCCTGTGAGAGCCAAGGCACGTCGTAATGTGGTACTTGGTCGTATGCTAACTGAAAAATATATTAGTCAGTCAGAGTATCAAGACGCCGTTAACGCGCCTATTACGGCAAAATTCCACGGTGCTGAAATTGAAGTATATGCGCCTTATATTTCTGAGATGGTTCGCGCCGAAATGGTTGAGCGTTATGGCCATGAACGAGCTTATAATACAGGCTTCAAGGTTTACACCAGTGTAGATTCAAATATCCAACAGGCGGCACAAGATGCGCTTGTAAACAACTTACATGCCTACGATATGCGCCATGGCTATAGAGGAGCAACCGCTCATTTATGGGATAGTGAAACCGACACGCCATTAACTCGAGACGCGATTTTAAACAAACTTAAAGATGTAAAAGAGTTTGGCCCTTTATTAGCTGGTGTTGTCACTCAAGTAGCTGAGCAATCAATCTCTGTTTTATTAAAAAGTGGCGAACAAGTTAATGTTGAATGGGATGGTTTAAAGTGGGCTCGTAAATATATTACGCGCTACCGCCAAAGTTTTGCACCAGAAACAGCTGGCGACATTCTCACAGCAGGCGCTCAAATTTGGTTACGTAAAAATCCAGACAATAGCTATATATTAAGCCAAATACCTGAAGCATCGAGTGCATTAGTTTCGCTTGATCCGCAAGATGGTCGAATTAAAGCCATTGTAGGTGGTTACAGCTTTGAACAAAGCCAATACAACCGTGCAGTGCAAGCAAAACGCCAAGTGGGTTCAAACATTAAACCATTCATTTATTCAGCAGCTCTTGAGAATGGTTATACACTCGCTTCTATTTTGAATGATGCACCTATTAATCAGTGGGATAAAAGCCAAGGCGTTGCATGGCGACCTAAAAACAGCCCAGCAGTTTATAATGGCCCTATTCGTATTCGCAGAGCACTGGCACAATCAAAAAACGTAATTTCTGTTCGTTTACTGCGTGGTGTTGGCCTAGAGCGCACTGCAGATCACTTGCTTAAGTTTGGGTTTTTAAATAGTGATATTAATCGCAGTGAGTCGTTAGCCCTTGGTAGTGCCTCGATTACCCCGCTTGAACTTGCACGCGGTATGAGCGCTTTTGCAAACGGTGGCCACCTAATTAAGCCGTATTTTATTACTGAAATCCAAGATTCAGCAGGCAATACATTATTTAAGGCTAATCCTCAATTGGCTTGTGATAGCCCAAAACCGGCTGCCACTGTTGAGCTTGCAGCGCGCGATTCGAGCCAACTTAGCATCACTGAAACAGAGCAAACACCAGTCCAGCGTTGTGCTCCGCGTATTATTTCAAAGCAAAATGCATTCTTAATCTCGCAAGCTATGCACAGTGCCATTTGGGGCGGCGGTAGTTGGAGTCATAAAACAGGCTGGAGTGGAACCGGTTGGCGTGCTCAAGCTTTAGACCGACGCGACCTAGCTGGTAAAACAGGTACCACTAATGATTCTGTTGATACTTGGTTCAGTGGTTTTAATCGCAATGTACTAACCTCCGTATGGGTAGGTTTTGACAATCCTGGCATTACACTTGGCCGTAGTGCTAGAAATAAAAACTTAGATAATTCACAAATTTCTGGGGCTGAGTCAGGTGCGAAAACCGCACAACCAGCATGGGTCGACTTTATGCGAGCAGCGCTTGATGGCATGCCTGAAGCACCGATTGAACTTCCTGAAGGCTTAGTCTCGGTTCGTATTGATTTAGCAACGGGCTTATTGAGCCACAAAAATGATTATACCAGCCGCTTCGAATACTTTATTAAAGGCACTGCACCTACAAAGTATGTTACAGAAGAGCCAACAGATGTATTTGAAGAAAAACTGAGTACAGAAGAAGAACTGTTCTAATTACTATATTAATTTTAGACAATAAAAAAGCGCCCATGGGGCGCTTTTTGCTTAGCCATTGAAACTAAGATCAGCAAAATTATTTTAAGTTATTCACCAGCCAATACAGATCTGAATGAACCCCTGCCGCGGTAACTTCTTTACCCGCTCCTGGCCCTTGGATCACTAATGCATTGTCTGTATACCACTGTGAATTAATCACAAAGATGTTATCGCCCGGTTTAAGACTTGCTAGCACATCATCTTTGCTAACATAGACTAAACCTACCTGTGCCTGAACCTTGTCATCAACAAGTGTGATAGCACCTGTGTAGCGCACTACTTTATCTTCTGCCGCAGCTTGGGCTGCTTTTTCTGTCATGAATTCATCGAGCAGCTGTTTGTTTGCAAGAAAATCTTGCCAGCTACCTGCTGCCAGTGCTGCTGGCATAAGTGGTGTTAGAGCAATGTCATCAAGCTCTAAATCTAGCCCTAAATCTCGCGCTAAAATAAGCAGTTTACGCTGCATATCGCGGCCAGATAAATCTTCTCGAGGATCAGGCTCTGTGTAACCCATTTGCTGTGCTTGTAGCACTAAATCAGAAAACGGCACCTTGCCATCATAACTGCTACATAACCACGATAAAGTACCCGAGAATACCCCTTCAATACGGTTAATGCTATCACCACTATTTTGTAAATCAGCCAAAGCAAAATTAATAGGTAAACCTGCGCCAACACTGGTGTTATAACGCCATAACAGATTTCGCTCAGCTAATTGACTACGCAGTGCTTGATACCAATCGTTTGCAGCGGTACCCGCATATTTATTTGCACTGATCAAATGACAGTTAAGCTCTACAAAATCAGGATACAACTGACTAAAAGCCTCACTAGCAGTGATATCAATTATCACTTTATGCTCATAATCAAGCTCATTGATACGCGCTAATAATTCAGCTTTGTCGTAGCTTTGCGCTTCATTGTGCCACTGCTCCTGCCATGTTTCAGTATTTAAACCACTGGCACTAAATAGCATTTGCTTAGAGCGAAGAAGAGCAACCACCTTTACTTTATAATGGGCAGATAAACGAGCAAACTGAGCTTGGAGTTGCGATAAGAACACTTCACCCACATTACCAAGGCCAGCAACGATAATGGCCAGCTCTTGACCTTTGTTTACCAACTTGTCATGTAGAAGAGTTAAAACATCACTATCAATTGCTTGATCATTTAAGATCAACACATAGTTATCGTCTTGCTGTACAAAACGAGGATGAATGCTCTGCTCTTTTAAAAGCGCTGTTGCTTGCTCTGCAAGAGCACTAACATCAGCAGTCGGTGCAACCACTGCACAACCACTTAAATTAGACTCAACAATATTTGCACGGCCCGCTAAATGGCTCACAACCTGATGAGTACTTTGACCAGGCACTAATAAGTAGGTATCGCCCCCTTTAACAAAGTGATGCAGGCTGTGTTGAATTAACTGGCTTAATTCACCAACTTCACCACCGCTTAGTTTATCAACCCGTAATAAATCGATGTTATCTAAGGTCGTAATAAAACGTTTTGCTTTGCTATAGCCTTCTTTTACCACTTCGGTTGGCGTGGCATCGCAATCAAAACTACTTCTAACTACGAGTTTGATTTCTGAGTCTTTTAACGGCGATAACGTCTTTGCATGCAGTACTGGGTTGCCTAAGCGCGCTAATAAGTTTGCTTGCTCACGACATACCTTGGCGTATTTAACCGCATTTTTAACCTTACGAGGGTCAGTGCTAAATACCCCTTGTGTGTCTGTCCAAATAGACACTTGTTTAGTAAAGGTATAACTGGCCAGTAATGTGGCGCTGTAATCACTGCCATTACGGCCTAAAGTAACCGTATTACCTTGGCAATCTGCGGCAATAAAGCCCGTTACTACGTTGATATGTGATTTGCTAATCGTATCGCTGCATTGCTGCTGGTTTTTTTGATGTAAAAGCTGACCATCATTTAAAGTAAATAGCTGCCTTGCATCAACATCTTGTGCAGCAATACCCAACTGATTTAAGTAAGCCGCCAATAAGCGCGCCGACCACACTTCACCATGTGCAAGTAAAGGTGCTTCAAGTAACTGTTGCTGACTAATTAATTCGTTTAATACAGCAAGTTCATCTTTTAACTGTGCCAACGCCTGTTGTTTATTTTGGCCTGTAAGTAACTGCTCAATAAGCGCACGTTGATTATTATCAATAAGCAGTAGAATATCGCTAACAGCTTGGCTATCTTGCTGCTGGTAACTTTGCCAAAGCTTTACTAAAGTATCGGTTGTTTTACCCGATGCCGACACAACAACGCAATCGCCCTGCTCCGTATTCGCTAAAACAATGTTAGCCACCGCATGATAGCGTTCTGCCGAGCTTAAGCTTGAGCCACCAAATTTATGAACAATATTTACCATTTTTCTACCACAATGCCGTATGTGCTGGCGTTAACTTAAATGACGCGTTTTGTTGTGTATCTTGCTGTGTTTGCTTAACTTCAGCTTTTGTAACTTGCTGGCCTTGACCTGGTTTTACTAAGTTGAAAACACGGTCTAAATCAGCAATAAGGTCTTTTACGTCTTCAATGCCTACAGAAATACGAATAAGGGTATCACCGACACCGGCTTCAAGACGCGCTTTAGGCTCCATACCTGCGTGGGTCATTGTTGCAGGGTGACAAATCAAGCTCTCTACCCCACCAAGCGACTCAGCAAGGCTAAAGTCTTTAAGGCTTGTTAAAAACGCTGCGGCATCGTTAATGTCGCCTTTAATATCAAAGCTCACCATACCACCAAAACCGCGTTGCTGTGCTTTAGCAAGCTCATGCTGTGGGTGTGATGCAAGGCCTGGGTAATAAACTTGGCTTACATAAGGTGAGTTTTCTAAATACTCAGCAATTGCAAAGGCATTTTCTTGGTGCTGCTTCAAACGTACATTTAAAGTACGTAAACCACGAAGTGTTAAGTAGCTATCAAATGGTGCACCAGTAATACCAATGTTATTCGCCCACCAAGCAAGCTCATCGCCTAGCTCTTGCGTTGCAGCAATCACTGCACCGCCCACTACATCAGAGTGACCATTAATATATTTAGTGGTTGAGTGCACAACAATATCAACACCAAACTCAATGGGGTTTTGTAATGCAGGTGATAAGAAGGTGTTATCAGCCGCAACCAAAGCACCACACTGCTTAGCAATACTAGTAATTGCTTTAATATCTGTTAAACGCAAGATTGGGTTACTTGGCGTTTCAATCCAAATCAACTTAGGTTTAATCGCTAAAATTTCTTGGAGATTTTCAGTTTTAGTTAAATCCAAAACTTTTAGTTTTAACAGGCCACGTTTTTCAAGCGAGGTGAATAAACGGTAACTACCGCCATAACAGTCATGTGGGATCACTAACGTATCGTCACTGTTTAATAGCTGAGTGGCTAAATGCACTGCAGACATACCTGTTGCAGTAATAATGCCTCTTGCACCCCCTTCAAGCTCAGCTAAAGTTTCAGCTAAGATATCGCGATTCGGATTACCACTGCGGCCATAGTCATACTGGCGTTTAGTATCAAAGTCAGCAAATGAATAGGTGGTTGATAAGTATAGAGGTGGCACAACCGCACCATGATGCTTATCGGCTTCGATGCCGTGACGAACCGCTATCGTCGCTTTATTTTTTTCACTCATTTCATCACCTATTCATAAATTGGATGTTTAGACGTCTAAAAGGTTAGATGATCGACTATGAGAAGTCAAAGTATTTATAGCTCACAATAGAAGTTTATACATTTACACTACTAGATGGCTAAATAACTAGTATTTGACTATCTTTTTTAAAGAGATAGAATTTCCGCATCTTGCGCGATGAGAAATACTAATTACCTTTACGAAGTGTTCTATTTTGAATTGGTATCTCGCGTAAATAACTGACAACCGAGGCAACGAAATAACTTATGGCTAAATGGAACGGTGAATACATTCACCCATATGCAGAACACGGTAAAAAATCAGAACAAGTAAAAAAGATTACCGTATCGATCCCACTTAATGTATTAAAAGTATTAACTGATGAACGTACACGTCGTCAGATCAATAACTTACGTCATGCGACGAATAGTGAGTTATTGTGTGAAGCTTTCCTACATGCTTTTACAGGTCAACCATTACCAAATGACGATGACCTTCGTAAAGACAACCCTGAAAAGGTGCCAGAAGAAGTTAAAAAGATTATGCAAGAAATGGGGTTAGATATCCCTGTTCTTGATTCAGAGTAAGTATTTCGGCCATCGGATCACCGCCGATAGCCACAGGCATAAAAAAACTCAGCTTAGGCTGAGTTTTTTTTATTAGCGTTAATTAAGTTTAACGCATGTAATCTTCTGGCATCTCAATTTGCGCAACCCCTGACTCTACTGCCGCCTCAGCAACAGCACGAGCAATACGTGGTAATAAACGCGGGTCCATTGGCTTAGGAATGATGTACTCGGCACCAAACTCTAGTGACTCAACGCCAGCCGCTTTTAATACTTCGCTTGGTACAGGCTCTTTTGCAATGCTTCGAATAGCATGCACAGCTGCAATTTTCATTTCATCATTAATTGCCGTTGCTCGCACATCTAGCGCACCACGGAAAATAAACGGGAAACAAAGCACGTTATTCACTTGGTTAGGGAAGTCTGAACGCCCCGTTGCCATAATTAAATCGTTACGTGCACTGTGTGCAACTTCTGGAGCAATCTCAGGATCTGGGTTTGAACACGCAAACACCACAGGCTTATCTGCCATCAGTTTAAGATCATCGGCAGTTAATAGATTAGGACCAGATACACCTACAAACACATCAGCATCAGCAATAACGTCTTGTAATGTACGCTTATCAGTATTGTTAGCAAATAATTGCTTATACTCATTTAAGTCATCACGACGAGTATGGATCACACCTTTACGGTCAAGCATATAGATGTGCTCACGCAGTGCGCCACATTTTATTAATAGCTCCATACAAGCAACTGCAGCTGCACCGGCACCTAAACATACGATAATTGCATCTTCGATGTCTTTACCTTGTACTTCAAGGGCATTAAGCATACCAGCAGCGGTAACAATAGCAGTGCCATGTTGGTCATCGTGGAAAACTGGAATATCGCAACGCTCGATAAGCGCTTTTTCGATTTCAAAACACTCTGGCGCTTTAATATCTTCTAGATTGATACCACCAAACGTATCAGCGATGTTAGCAACCGTATTAATGAAGTCTTCTGTTGTGCGATGTTTTACTTCAATATCAATTGAATCAAGGCCAGCAAAACGTTTGAATAGTAACGCTTTACCTTCCATTACAGGTTTTGATGCAAGCGGGCCTAAGTTACCTAATCCTAGAATTGCGGTACCGTTTGAAATAACCGCAACCATGTTACCTTTACCTGTGTACTTATAGGCATTTGCTGGATCAGCAGCAATTTCGCGGACTGGTTCAGCCACACCTGGGCTATAAGCTAAAGCGAGATCGTTAACCGTTTCGGCTGGCTTAGTTAGTTCAACACTAATTTTACCTGGAACGGGGTGAGCGTGGTAATGTAATGCTTTTTCACGAAAATCTGACATAACGCGATAGTATCCTGCAAAAAGTTAAAAAGTGAGAGAGCTTGCATCAGTACGATACCTGTAATGTATAAAAATTCCAAGTATTATCAGGTCTATCCTGTTATAAGCTATATCGCTTAATTTTAAAGGATTTCCCAACAATTTCTGTGCATAGTTGCGATTAATCAAACATAAAAATTAACCTATTTATGGCCTTTTAAGCGCGTGTTTTTGTATTTTATATGCACGAACACTGCAAATAGCCGAAATTAGCCTAAAACAGCCATTTCAACGAAGTTCACAGCATTTACTCACGAAATTATTTAAATTTATTATTTTTAATAACTTTTAGATACCAATACGCTTAATTAAGTAGTCTATTTTGAGGCAATGAAACCTTGTTGATAGCAAGGCAAAAATTTCGTTATTTAGTTGTGTTCTAAATCAGAAATTTTTAACGCAGGTAGCGACAGGTTTAATCCCTCAAAATGATTAAGTATTATTGCGGGTTGGTATACTCATTTATACAAAAAAGAATATAGCCAAGGGGTGGCACTTTGTCTCTACAATTAACGACATAATGGGCATAACAACCAGAAATAGTTATGCAAAGGAAATGAGTGAAGATGATGAGTAAGTGTCAGCGTTAATAACGAATTTTGTGAATTTTAGCCATAAAAAAAGCACCCTAAGGTGCTTCTTTTAACTAAACAGCAGAAATTACTTCTTGCTGCTAAGTGCACCGAAGCGCTTGTTGAAACGATCAACACGGCCGCCAGTGTCTAAAATCTTTTGCTTACCAGTGTAAAACGGGTGACACTCAGAACATACGTCTAAGTGGATGTCTTTACAAAGAGTTGAGCTAGTTTCGAATTTGTTACCACATGAACAAGTTGCAGTGATAGCTTCGTACTTAGGGTGAATACCTTCTTTCATAGGGAACCTCTAGTTAAGGCCGTATCGCTCTCCAAACCCGAAGTCTGGCACCATACGCAGTTAATACAATTAATAGGCCGCGTATTTTATAGCTCAAGTGACCTTGCGACAAGCTTTAAATACATATTTCGCTAAAAAAATAATCAAGTGGCTTGTTGTTCAGTATTTGTTGGTAGGTTTTTAACCGTAATTTTAGTACATTATCTTTCCGTCTTTGTTTCAGTAGAGTTGTTATGCACTTTGTAGAAGTTGCCATAAAAGTCCCTTTACAGCGTACCTTCGATTATAAAGTTGAACAGCTGCTGCACAGCCCTGAGTTAAAGCCAGGCATGCGCGTTCGCGTGCCATTTGGTAGTCAAAAAAAGGTTGCTGTGGTGTTGGCTCTAAAAACATCAACCGATGTTCCCGCTGACAAAATAAAGCCGATTATAGACGTAATAGACGACACGCCAGTTTTATCTGAGCAACATTTAGCGCTTCTGAAGTTCACTGCACGCTACTACTGTTATCCATTGGGTGAAACCATTCATACGGCACTTCCGGCTGCATTAAGACAAGGCGAATGCCCTGATAAAACCAGCATTAACATGGTTGAGCTGACCGAAAAAGGTGCAAAGCTGCCGTCGCTAAAAGCAAAAACCCAGTTAAGTTTATTAAAGCAGCTAGCCGAATCGGGCAAATCATCGGTTACAGAATTAAAAGCACTCGGATTTACAAAAAAAACCATCGATAGCCTGCTCGACAAACAACTGATCACTCAGTTTATCGAACATGATAACCAGTGGCAGCAACGCCCGCCGACGGTAGGTAGCAAACCTGTACTTAATAAAGAACAAGCTGTGGCGTGTACCAGCATTAATCAAGCTAACGGCTTTACCAGCTTTTTACTTGAAGGGGTTACCGGAAGTGGTAAAACCGAAGTGTATTTGCAATGCCTAGAAGAAGTACTTAAAAAGGGCAAACAAGCCCTAGTATTAGTGCCTGAAATTGGCTTAACACCACAAACGGTTAATCGTTTTCGTCGTCGCTTTCCTGATACACCGATTATGCTCTGGCACTCCGCACTGACAGATAACGAACGCTTACAAACTTGGCGTTTCTGTGAAAAAGGCAGCTGCGCCATAGTGATCGGCACACGTTCGAGTATTTTCTTACCTTTTTTATCACTTGGCATGATCATCGTTGATGAAGAGCACGACAGCTCGTTTAAGCAACAAGATACATTGCGCTATCATGCTAGAGACCTAGCCGCTTATAGGGCATACCAGCATAATATTGTGCTCGTTCTAGGTAGTGCCACACCGGCACTTGAGACCTTACATAAAGCAATTAATAACAAATATCAGCTGTTGAGCCTCACTGAACGGGCTCAAACCAGCACCGATAACCAGTTTCAACTAATGGACATGAAAGGTCAGCCAGAGCAAGCCGGAATTGCCCATGCTAGCCTTGCCTATATGCGTCAGCATTTAGAACGTGGTAAGCAAGTGATGGTGTTTTTAAACCGTCGCGGTTTTTCGCCTACTCTCATATGCCATGAGTGTGGTTGGCTAAGTGAGTGCTCACGTTGTAGCACCAGTGCAACCTTTCATAAAGCCATTGGCCAGATGATTTGTCACCACTGTGGTGAGCAACATCAGGTGCCTCATCAATGCCCCGATTGCGGCAGCACGCAGATTTTTCCAAATGGTAAAGGTACTGAACAAATCGAAGAGTTTTTAACGCAAACCTTTCCTCATATTCCGATTAGTCGTATCGACCGAGATTCAACTCGTCGTAAAGGCAGCTTAGAAAAAGCCCTTGATGATATTAACCAAGGCGGTGCGCGTATCCTCGTTGGTACGCAAATGTTAGCAAAAGGCCACCACTTTGCTGATGTTAGCCTGGTTTTAATCTTAGACGTCGACAGCGGTTTATATTCGTGCGACTTTCGCGCTACCGAGCATTTAGCGCAACTTGTCACACAAGTGGCAGGCCGTGCTGGTCGAAGTGGTGAACCTGGGCAAGTATTATTGCAAACCCATTTTCCTGAGCATCCATTACTACAAGATTTAGTCAACAATGGCTATCAGGATTTTGCCCGCTATGCCCTGACAGAACGCGAAGAGGCTCAGCTTCCACCCGTTACCAATATGGCTATGGTGCGCGCCGAAGGACATAACATTAATCAAGTGGTCGATTTTTTAACTGATTTGGTTCCTGTCCAGAACGTATCTGGTATACAATTGCTCGGTCCGATACCTGCGCCACTGGAACGTGTGGCTGGTAAGTATCGCTTTCAATTACATATTCAGGCGCAGGAACGCTCCCACTTGCACCAATATTTAGCGCAAATGGTCGACTACATAAGCACCAGCAAATTAGCGCAAAAAGTGCGTTGGAGCCTAGACGTTGATCCGATAGATATGATTTAAAGGCCAATAAAAGAGTCATGGCACAACACGATTACATTAATAAAAAACCAGCAAATAGAAATAAAAAGCAGGCTCCGGCGAAAAAGCCATTTCCTATTATTCTAATTTTAATCGCGCTTATTTTAGTAGGCGGGTTTAGCTATGGCTTATGGTATATCAAACATAATGCTGACCCTGAACTTGTGGAACAACAAGCCAATCCTACTAAACAAGAAGAAACAGTTATTCCGCCACCTAAAACACCTGAATTTATCAAAGAGATTAAAGAGCACGAAGTTCAGGTTGAAGTAAAAGAGATTGAACAAAAGGGCCCGTATGTAATGCAATGCGGTTCTTTTAGAACCTTAGAGCAAGCACAAACATTAAAAGCTAAAATCGCTTTTGCCGGCTTGGTTGCCGAGGTAAAGAAAACCCAAGGCAGCAATGGTGTTTGGTATAAAGTGCGTTTAGGCCCTTACGAAACCAAACGTTTGGCCGAAAGTGATAAAAATAAACTTAAACGTATCAAAATAATGGGCTGCGGAATTTGGCTTTGGACTTGATTTTAGTTCATTCACCCATATAAACACCTCATCAATCGCTTTTTACGAGCGGCTTTGCCGCTCGATGATGAGGAATAATCATGACCACTATTGTAAGTGTACGCCGCGACGACAAGGTCGTAATTGGTGGCGACGGCCAAGTTTCACTTGGTAATACCGTAATGAAGGGCAACGCCCGCAAAGTTCGACGTCTTTATAATGGCAAAGTAATCGCTGGTTTCGCTGGCGGTACTGCTGATGCCTTCACCCTTTTCGAACGATTTGAAAGCAAACTAGAAATGCACCAAGGTAACCTGACTAAGGCAGCCGTTGAAATGGCCAAAGATTGGCGTAGTGACCGTGCACTTCGAAAACTCGAAGCACTCTTAGCAGTTGCAGACGAAACTGCGTCATTGATCATCACAGGTAACGGTGATGTTGTGCAGCCAGAAAATGACCTAATTGCGATTGGCAGTGGTGGTAACTTCGCACAATCAGCAGCCACAGCGCTTCTTGAAAACACCGACCTAAGTGCACGTGAAATTGTAGAGAAAAGCCTAACTATTGCCGGCAACATCTGCGTATTCACGAATAATTTCCAAACTATTGAAGAATTGTAATAGGAACTGCCATGTCTGAGATGACGCCAAGAGAAATCGTTCACGAGCTAGATCAACACATTATCGGCCAAGCTAAAGCTAAAAAAGCAGTTTCAATCGCGCTTCGTAATCGCTGGCGCCGTATGCAACTAAGCGACGAGCTACGCGCCGAAGTAACACCAAAAAACATTTTAATGATTGGTCCTACTGGTGTGGGTAAAACTGAAATTGCTCGCCGCCTTGCAAAACTTGCTAATGCGCCTTTCATTAAAGTTGAAGCAACCAAATTCACCGAAGTGGGCTATGTTGGTAAAGAGGTTGAAACTATCATCCGTGATTTAGTGGATATTTCAATTAAAATGACCCGCGAACAGCAAACTAAGAAATTTAAGCACCGTGCTGAAGAAGCGGCAGAAGAGCGCATTTTAGATGCCCTACTACCACCAGCGCGCGACACCTTTGGTGAATCAAAAACTGAAGAAAACTCTTCGACTCGTCAATCTTTCCGTAAGAAATTACGTGAAGGCCAATTAGACGATAAAGAAATCGATATCGATGTTGCACAAGCTCAGCCTAATGTTGAGATCATGGCACCTCCTGGTATGGAAGAAATGACCAACCAGCTACAAAGCATGTTTCAAAACATGGGCGGCGATAAGCGCAGCAAGAGAAAGCTAAAGATCAAAGAAGCCTTCAAACTATTAGTTGAAGAAGAAGCTGCAAAACTTGTTAACCCTGAAGAGTTAAAAGAGCAAGCTATCTTCGCAGTAGAGCAAAACGGTATCGTGTTTATCGATGAAATCGATAAAATCTGTAAACGTGGTGAAGCGTCTGGCCCTGATGTTAGCCGCGAAGGTGTACAACGCGACTTACTACCATTAATCGAAGGCTCAACAGTAAGCACTAAACACGGCATGGTTAAAACTGACCACATGTTGTTTATTGCATCTGGCGCATTCCAAATGGCTAAACCATCAGACATGATCCCTGAGCTGCAAGGTCGTTTACCAATCCGCGTTGAGCTTGAAGCACTAAGTGCTGATGACTTTAAACGTATCTTAACTGAGCCTCATGCTTCATTAACTGAGCAACAACGTGAGCTGTTAAAAACAGAGCAAGTTGAGGTTGAGTTTACCGATGATGCAATTGAGCGTATCGCGAAAGCGGCTTGGCAGGTAAATGAAAAAACCGAAAACATCGGTGCCCGTCGCTTACACACAGTGATGGAAAAACTAATGGAAGAAATTTCATTTGATGCCTCAGAAAAAGCAGGTTCAACACTAACAATTGATGCCAATTACGTTGAACAGCATTTAGGTGCACTTGTTGAAGATGAAGACTTAAGCCGTTTCATTCTTTAATCAACAAATTAGCGTTATACTAAAAAGCCTCCAGTTGGAGGCTTTTTAGTATATAAATCGTAGATTCGAGGCTCACATGAAAGAAGTCACTAAAGTGCATTATCACAGCGTTAGTAAAGTATTAGATGTTCATTTTGATGATCAGACTATTGCCCAATTTAGTGCTGAATTTCTGCGTGTTCACTCACCATCTGCTGAAGTACAAGGCCACGGTAATGAGCAGATGAAACTGGTGCTTGGCAAACAGCAAGTAGGAATTAGTAAAATTGAGCCGGTTGGCCATTATGCAATTCGACTGGTATTTAGCGATAATCATAATAGTGGCTTGTTTAGCTGGCATTACTTAGCTGATTTACAAGCAAATCATGATGCGCTTTGGCAACAATATCAAGCCAGAGTCACAGAGCACGAAGCCAACAAAGACAGCGTGCCAATTAAGTTTGTGCCTTAATACCTTGTCGCGGTATACACACCCAAGCAACAAAAAAGCGCGATGACGAAACCATCACCGCGCTTTTGTTTTTCATCAGACTAATTCATTAAACTTTAAACTTATCGATTGCCTGATAAAGCACACGCGCTTGCTCAGACACCTCTTCGCTGGTTTGCGCGTTAGTTGCCGCATGACCCGATGCCTCTTGAGCAATATCACGAATGCGTACCACGTTTTTATTGACCTCAGAAGCCACTTGGCTTTGTTCATCAATTGCTGTGGCTATGTGAGTACTCATATCCATAATGGTTTGTACATCTTCGGTAATTGAACGCAGTAACTCACCGGCTTTGCTTGCCTGCGCCGCGCTTTCGCCACCTTGTGTACGACATTGCTGCATAATACTCACCACTTCTCGTGTGCGACCTTGTAGGGTCGAAATAATGCTCTCAATCTCTTGTGTTGAGTCTTGGGTACGCTGGGCAAGTGAACGTACTTCATCAGCAACGACCGCAAAGCCACGACCTTGCTCACCAGCACGCGCGGCTTCAATAGCCGCATTGAGTGCCAGTAAGTTAGTTTGTTCTGCGATACCACGAATAACATCCAACACAGAGCCAATCGTTTCAGCGTCTTTTTCTAACTGCGACACCACACTTGATGCATTCCCGAGTGAATCTGATAGGTGATTAATTTGTACCACCGTCGATTCAACCTCCGAACGACCTTGCTGCGCACTTAAGTTAGTTGACTCAGCTTTTTTCGCAGCCGCTTCTGTGTTGTGAGAAATATCTTGAATCGTCGCCTGCATTTCAGTGGCAGCTGTAGCAACCATATCTGCTTCATGAAGCTGCTCTTGCATACCTGAGCTTGTTGCTGCTGTCGTTTCTGATAAATGCTCAGTTGCCACGTTAAGGGTACTTAGCGCGGTATTAACTTCATAAATCAGCTTTTTGAAATCACTGATCAAGCTATTAAAGTCGATCGTCATGGTGGTAATTTCATCTTTACCTGATTGAGTAATCGACATACTTAAGTCGTTATTGCGACGAATTTCGTTAATCGTGTGGTACACACGTTCGATAGGCTGAATAATTGAGCGGCTAGTAAAGTAAACTAATAGCATCACTAAAATGCTCGCAATAATAAACACAAGAATGGCAATCAACTGCGCACTAGCAGCACTAGATTCTACAAACTCTTTAGTTTGTGTGGTCAGTTGGCTGACAATTGCATCACTAAGCTCAACACTGCGTTTCATCTCACCGAGTGCCCCTGACTCTAAATCAAGGCCCAAGGCAACTTGTGCATCAACTAAGGCTTTAAATTTACTCTGATAAGTCGCAAGCAAACTAAGCAATTGGTTTTCGTAATTTGCATCGAACCCTGCGTTTTTAATCTCTGATCTAAAGCTAGCAACTAAATCATCAAACTTGCCCATATACTTTAAATCAAAGCGCAGCATAAAGTCTTTTTCTGCACGGCGAAGCTGTAGCATTAAAGTTAGTAATTTATAGTTTTCGCGCTCACTTAATAATGTTTCTACTTGATGCACCGCACCACGTAAATCACCATAAAGTGCATCTTTCGGGTGTAGACCTATTTTCTTTTGTAGTACCACAACCTTATTGAAGTCGTCATAGTAAGTTTTTGCTAATCCTTTAAACTCATCAAGTTTAGTGCTATCCATATCAAGATCATCGACTAACTCATCTAGGCGAGCAATTTTGGTTTTTAACTGGGTATACTCATTTTCAAAAAGCTCAAGGCTCTCGACTTTTTTATAAAACAAAAAGTTTTTTTCATGCTTGCGCATGGCAAGCTCATGAATATCGAGTTCCTCTGCATTTTGAATTGTTTCATTGAGCTTAAGCATCATGCGTGACTCAAAAATAATTACACACAGCATTACAACCATTGCAAGGCCAACAACAAGCGCGTTTAACTGTAAACGACGTTTTATAGTTAAATTTTGTAATACATTCATTCAAAGTGCCCTATAGCAACATGCATTTCAAAGTATAGCTAAACTATTTGAAGCAGCTAATAAAAAGTAGCCTGAAAAGGCGATGCATTTTCCAATATAAGGAACCAACAAACAAACTGTATTTACTGTAAGTTAACTTTTTGCCATAAATGTTGGTGTAACTTATCTAATTTCTGCCACTGCTTTTTCCTTACCCATTCAACTAATGGCGCGGGATCACTCGGAAAGTTCAATCTTTTATTTTGTGGTGATTGCAACCAATCATCCATCGCATAGGGGTTAAGGTAACTCATAACATGGGCAGCTCCCATGCCTAGCAGCGTTTGTGCATTAATCCCCTGCTCAAACTGCTTGCCAAGCGGCTTGAGTAACAGCTTTTTACCTAACTGTAATGCCTCGCTTGCAAGCTCAAACCCTGCATTACCAATCACACCACCAGCGTTGGCTAAATCGTTAAGAAACCCAACTCGTGACGGCGCTCGCAGATGAATATTACCGATTGAGCAATCTTGCGCATCGGGGTGATAGCAGTAAAACTCACGCTCAGGAAAGTCCTTTAAGTAGTCGACAACACTGTCTAGGTTCTCAAACGGTAAATAAACTAAGACTTTATTTTCAACCATCACAGGATTGTCATGGTGATGACTCGCGATGAAAGGAGGAATAATATTCTCAGCATAAGGTTGCCAATGAACACCGAGATAGACATTCGCGGGGGCATAATTACGGATCAACGCACGACGAAAGAAAGCTCGACCAAACATTGGCACTTTATCAGACAAAAATGCAGCCTGATGACTCATACCAATAACCGGAATACCTTGCTGTTTTGCTGCCCACGCTGTGATAGGTTCAAAGTCATTAAAAACCAAATCATAATGACGTAAATCTAAGCTTTTAATGTCTTTAATTAGCTGCAAAGGGCGTGCATTTTTTAATGTTCTTAAACTATCAACTTGTCCTGATTTACTGGTAAATGATAAACCTCTAAATGTTCTAAAGTCGGCAAAATCAGCCATATCAAAGTAATCTTGCTCTTTGCGCCCGGAAAATACGTAGTCAACATCGACCCCTAATGCTTTAAAGGTGGTTGCCATCACGCGAGCACGGGTTATGTGTCCGTTACCTGTTCCTTGTATACCGTACAAAATTCTCATATAGATTCCACCACCATGACTGCTAAAACTGCACAACTCGACCCCATACCTGCGCCAATAATTACATCAGCAGGGTAATGCACACCGATTACCACCCGAGATGCTGCAACTCCCGATGCCCAAAGAAGCCAAAGCACAGTAAGCTCAGGGAAATACATGGTTAAAATAGTCGCTATAACAAATGCCCCAGCACTATGCCCCGACGGTAGGCTAAACTGATCACTTGGCACTAAATAAGCGCCTTGCACTAAGCAGTCGCAAGGTCTTACCCGCGCAATTCGCTTTTTAGCTAAAAAGTAAATGGGTCGCTCAATTGCAAAGCCAACCAATATACTCATCGCAAGCTGCTGAAAATGAAGTTGTTCGGTAAACCACCAAAACCCAAGGAACAACACCACATAAAGTCCGCCATCACCGCTTTTTGATAAACCAAGCGCTGACTTTCTGAGCCAATTTGGCGAAGCGTCGTTAAACACACTTAAAAACAGCTGTTCATCCACTTTGGCCAATTTAGTAAGCATGTTGTTTGCCATGGTAAGCTCCTTGTCATACTTTGCGTCTAATTTTTATACTCATCTCAGCTTAGGCGGTAAAAATAACAATTAGGTGACGCTTTTGAGACACTAATGTTGCGATAACGAAATTCCTTTGATTTAAACGAATAAACCAGTATTAAGTCGTTGTTATTGAGTTGTATCAAGGTATACTGGGTACTAAACAGACAGTCTCTTTAGAGGATGAAAAAATGGATTACAGCACTTCTGATTTATGCGATCACTTTGCCGACGTGGTCGATGTGCTCGAGCCAATGTTTATCAATTTTGGTGGACGCCCAAGCTTTAGTGGCCGAGTGAAAACTGTTAAATGTTTTGAAAATAACGAGCTGATCCGCGATATCTTAACTACGGACGGAACCGATAGTGTGCTTTTGATCGATGGTGGTGGTTCAACCCGACGCGCACTAATAGATATTGAACTAGCAGAAATCGCCCTTGAGAATAACTGGCAAGGGATCATCGTTTACGGTGCTATTCGCCATGTTGACGAACTTGAAGAGCTAGATCTAGGCATTCAAGCAATTGCTTCTATTCCAGTTGCTGCAGACAGTGAAGGCGCAGGCGAAGATGGTATAGGCGTTAATTTTGCCGGTGTGTCTTTCTTTGATGGTGACTTTGTTTACGCCGATAGTACCGGCATTATATTATCTGCTGAAGAATTAGAGTTAGAAATAATAGAAGACTAATCTCAGTGATAAATCCCCTTAAAATTTATGATGAAGCGGCGGTAAAACATTTATGTGTCCGCCGCGCCAATGAACAAAAAGCATGGCAAGCTCTTGCTCTTCTTGATACACATGTAAACGCCTCTCAGGCTCTTATTGATGCCAAACAGTTTGGTATTCGTTACGTTTTAGTTGGCGTGTGTGAAGATATTGGGCCTCGTGCTAACCTAGGTAATGGCGGTGCACAGCAAGCATGGCTAGCTTTCTTAAAGCGCTTTTTGAATCAAACTCATAACCAATTTTTAAACCATGAGCGTGTATTGCTACTTGGTGAAGTTGCGCTTGATGATTTAAACCAACAAGCAGCTAACCTTGATAATAAAAACGACGCCGACTTAGCCAAACTACGTGAACTGTGTGGCGATATCGACACCCGTGTTGAGCAAGTACTGGCAATGATTTTTGCAGCTGGCCTTGAGCCAATTGTGATAGGTGGCGGACACAACAACTGCTTAGGTATATTACGTGCCCTTAGTAAGCAGCATGGCAAACCAGTAAACGCCATTAACTTAGACCCTCACGCTGATTTTAGAGACTGTGAAGGTCGCCATAGTGGTAATGGCTTTAGGTATGCCTACAGCGAAAATCATCTCGCTGATTATCATGTGATGGGTTTGCACGAATTTAAGAATAATCAAGCAATTATGAATGCGTTAACTCAAGCAAACTTCTCGTTTGATAGTTATCAAGACATTCAAGTTCGTCGCAATATAGACTTATCAACCGCATGTAAACAAGCACTTAATAAATTCGATAATGCCCCATTAGGCGTCGAAGTTGACTTAGACAGTATTTCGCTAATGCCAGTTAGCGCTTATACCAATTGCGGCTTTAGTGTGAGTGATGCAGAACACTTTGTGCATTTAGCAGCCAGCCAAATAACTGCTCGCTACCTTCATTTATGTGAAGGTGCACCATCACAACACCCTGTTAGTTTAGAAGCAGGCATGAACGATGCCGGCCAAATTATCACTGCCCTAGTGAATGCGTATTTGCAGGCAAGAGAGGCAAGTTAGAAAGAGGCGAGAAACGAGATAACGACTGATTTTTGGGGAGGTCAGCTCGAAACAAGTTTCACACCTACCTGTAGCAGCGGCTTTATGCCGCACCCCTTAAATTGGAAGCAAGTTAAATTGGAAGCAAGGTTCAAGATAAAACGCAATGTAACGAGTCAAACAGCTCGCTAACTTTCCCCTAGAAACTCGCTAGCTTCATTACTGATGCTCTAAATGCCATTGCTTTAACCATGACACCATACCTACACTACTAAGCGGGTAATTAAAATAATAACCTTGCGCTGCATAGGTGTTTAATGACTTAATAAAATTAAGTTGCTCTAAGGTTTCCACCCCTTCACAAATCACTTTAGCATTATTTTGGTTATGCATAGCCACCACCCCTGAAACGAGGCTACGTATTTGAGTTTGGTGAGCAAAATCTGCGGTAAGCGATGCTGCAACTTTAACATACTCAACATTCAAATTTGGTAGTTTAGATAGCCAAACAGGGGTATCACCTAATCCATCTACACACAGTTTAATACCAATGCTACTTAGCCTTGCAACCATGGCTTTACCTTGATCATCCAAGCTCATAAATAGATCAAGCGGGCATTCAATAATTAAAGCGCCGGGTTCTAAATGATGCTCGGTGGCAATACGGTCTACAAATTCAATAAACTCTTCATGTAGCATCTCAGGACCAAACACATTAATACTGAGTGGCAGCTGCATGCCTTCCATACGTAATGCCATAGCAAGCTCTGCTGCTCGCTCAATCACATAAGCAGCAACCGGATAGCTTAGGCCTGCAACACGAATATCATCAATAAACTTGTTAGCTGCTAAGATCCCTTGTTTTGGATGCTGCCAGCGTAACAACAATTCTAAAAACTCTATTTTGTTGTCACTATTACGAACCACTGGTTGAAAATACAACTCAAGCTCACTAGCAAAATCTAAGTGCGCCAGCTCTCGAAGCCTTGCTTGCTGCTCTAGCTGCTCAATCATCATTTGTGGATGATATGGCACGATAGCCCGATCTGGGTTTGAATCAAGTGCAAGGTTAGCGAAAGAAATAAGGTTTTCAAAACTGTATTCAGGCTCATTACAGCTAACGTAGCTAGCTCGCACTTTCACCTCAATAGTGCAATTTGCCACATTGAAGGGTTTTAAGGTCACTTGTTTTATTTGACTTATAAGTTGCTCATGCAAATGCTTTTGCTCCTCAAGAGAGCAAATGAAGGCAAAATTTAATCCACCTAAGTGAGCAAGCTTTTCTATATTGCCAGCGCCACTACTAATATTAAGCACTGCATCATTGTCTAATTGCTGTTTAATACGAGTAGCAGACTGAGCAAGTAATAAATCACCAAAGTCCCGACCTATATGCTGGTTAACACTTTCAAATCCCTCTAAGCGCAGCATAACAAGGGCGCAGTTATGCGAGTGTTCTTCAACCCAGCTAGCAAAGCTACGTCGTAAATCGCTGCGATCTGGCAAGCCAGTTAGTGGAGTACTGTCTATTTCATCATGGTAAGGAGTATCAACTATGACTTCTTCACTTTCTTCTGGTTCTTCAAAATTAAAAAAGCCAGACACAGATAAAACAATAACTGAAATCACTAACCAATACGCGGAAGTTTCGAGCAATAAGTGGGCAGAATACATAACTGTAAACGTAATCGCTGCAGCGACAGTAAAAATAATCGCTAACCAGTTATTTGTTCGAAAAGCTTGCCATAAATGAAAGCAAAGACTCATTGCTAATAAAATGATTAACCAAGGAATAGCGGAGTTGAGGATTGCCAACCCCAGCACACCATTAACAACTAAACTGAGTCTAAGTATTGGATGACGAGTGACACACAACGCACAAATCATTGCCATAAAAACGCAGCCTGCTAAAAACACAGACACTGCATCACTACTTAAATTTACGAGCCCTACACCGTTACTCGCTAAACTGGCAATCAATGACATCTAATCCAAAAATACGTAAAAATAACTTCTAACTAAGTCTACCCAAAATCCACAGATTTAACAGTTTATTTACGCCGAATTGGTAACTTAATTGCGCAGGGTGGGATATTTGCCAGTGAGCAATATCAGCGCGTGCCCCCACTTTTAATACACCTCGATCATCAAGACCCAAGGCTTTGGCGGCATTACGTGTTACACCTGCAAGCGCTTGCTCTGGTGTCATACGAAAAATAGTACAGGCCATATTCATCATTAAATGCAATGAACACAATGGTGACGTTCCTGGGTTGAAGTCGGTTGATATAGCAATAGGCACCTGATACTGCTGAAGTAATTCAATTGGCGGATATTTTGTTTCACGTAAGAAATAAAATGCCCCCGGTAACAGCACTGCCGCAGTGCCAGCTTTGGCCATTGCTTGAATGCCTGCTTCATCTAAATGTTCAATATGGTCGGCTGATAAGCCATTAAATTCAGCAACAAGTTCTGCACCATGTTGATTAGATAACTGCTCAGCATGCAATTTAACAGGTAAGTTGTGCTTTTTAGCCGCTTCAAATACACGGCGAGTTTGCTCGTTACTAAAACCGACATTTTCACAAAATGCATCAATCGCATCAGCTAAATCAGCTTCAACAACACGGTCAAGCATTTCACCACAAACAAGCTCTATATATTCATCACTGCGGCCTTTATATTCAGGTGGTAATGCGTGAGCACCTAAAAATGTGGTTTTAACATCAACCGGATGATTTTCACCTAATAAGCGAGCCACTTCGAGTAGTTTAATTTCGTTTTCGCAGTCAAGACCATAGCCAGATTTGATCTCTACCGTAGTCACGCCTTCTGCGTATAACGCATTTAAGCGCTCTTTCGCACTGACAAATAAGGTTTCGTGGTCTGCTGCGCGCGTTGCTCGAACTGTACTTGCAATACCGCCGCCATTAGCAGCAATTTGCTCATAACTGACACCTTGCAAGCGTTGCTCGAACTCTTCAGCGCGGCTACCGGCAAACACTAAGTGAGTGTGGCAATCAATTAATCCCGGTGTTAACCATTGCCCTTTAGCTGAGATAGTCGGTGTTGCTAATGCATCAAAGTTTGGTAAGTCAGCTTGCGAACCTAACCAAGCAATTTTACCTTCTTTTACTGCGATCGCTGCATTTTCTATAGCACCGTATGGCGCATCAACTTCAGGATTCATGGTGGCAATATTGGCATCTGTGATCACTAAATCCCAGTGCATTTGGCTATCGTTCGTTGTATGCATTTTTCACCTATACTTATATCTGCTGCGAGCTTTAAAGCGCCTAATCAAATTAGCTTAAAGTTTAACAACTCATCTTGTATATACAAGAAAATTATGCCACCTTGTAACACACTGTTAACTTACCTGTGCACTTTCACAATGAGCGTCCCTAAGTTTACGCAAATAAAAGAATATATTTTGGAAAACATTCGATCGGGTCAATGGCAAGAAAATAGCCGCGTGCCCTCAGAAAATGAATTAACCAGCCAGTTTCAGGTTAGCCGCATGACGGCCAGACGCGCGTTATCTGAACTTACAGACGCCGGTATACTAACTCGTAGCCAAGGCCAAGGGACTTTTGTAGCAAGCTTTAAGTCACAATCATCATTGCTCGAAATTAAAAACATCGCTGATGAAGTTAAAGCTCGTAACAGTGATTACAGCTGTACAATTTTAGTGATGGAATCAATACGTGCAATTGCCCCTATTGCAATTGCATTGGGCGTTGATGTAGACAGTCATGTTTATCGTAGCGTCATCGTTCACAACGAGAACGAGCAACCTCTGCAAGTAGAAGAGCGCTTTGTGAACCCGGCTCTGGCAAAAGATTACTTACAACAAGATTTCCACAGCCTAACCCCCCATGAGTATTTATCAACCAGTGCGCCATTAACTGAGGCCAGACATACGGTTGAGGCGATTATGCCTAACCAAGAAATGTGCGAATGGCTTAATCTCTACAATGAAGAGCCTTGTTTGCAAGTGATCCGCCGAACATGGTCAGCAAATGGCATTGTAAGCTTTGCACGCTTAGTCTCACCAGGTAGTAAATACAGACTCGGCGGTCACTTAACCTTTAAAAAGTAATTAAATTGGCAATTGATAGTGAAAGTTCAGCGCCTCAATAGCCGAGCCATCAATGATACGTTCGCCAGCTTCATGACTTGTAAAGGTGGGTGGTTGATTACCCAGTTCAGAGCATTTTTGCTGGTAGTAGTCCGCTTTTGTTGGATGCGCTGGGTTAACAACGTTATAAATGCTATTGGCGTTAGACCAGTTTTCAAGCACTGAAAAAATCGCCGCTATTACATCTTGCTGTTGTACCATGTTCACCACTTGCTGACTTGAGCTAGTAAGCTCTTTACCTGCAACAAACTTACCTGGGTCGCGTTCGGGGCCTACAAGTCCCGCTAAGCGCAATGCCTTGCCACCTGCATTTAGCACTAATTGCTCCGCATCGTATAATGTTTGTTGGCGTGCTGATTGGCAGTTAATTTCTGTGCTTTCGTCGTAACAACCATTGTCAGTTGGGTAAACACCTGTCGAAGAACATAAAATAAAGCCTTTACAATTTAGGTGTTTGGCAAGTTCAAGCCCAGCTTGTAATGTATCTAAATAATTACTTTCTGAGCTGCGGCTACGCGGTGGAATTGCACACACCCACCATGCTCCTTCAAGTGATACGTCATGTTTAAGTACACCATCTTCAAGTGCAAACTGACGCTGAAAGTCATGTTCGTGATCGCGACTACGGTGTGTCCCCTGCACCTGCCACGCCAATCCCTTTGCCTTAAGACAAAGAGCTTTCCCCAACCAACCTGCACCTAGCACCACCATTTTATTATCATTCACAACCATTTAGTAACTTACCCTATGTATTTTGTAATATTTTATTAATAACTACCGTTTTGCAAAGTAGCGATTTAAGCGCAAATATGATTAGATAGATAACTCTAACCGATAATAAAAATACGTGCACCTATGTTAAACAATCTCTCTTTACGTAAAAAAATATTACTGCTGATTGGCGGGACGATTAGTGTACTACTGATCATCGCGTCTAGTTTCTTTGTTAATCATATTGCTGACCTATCTCGCAAAGCTATTCAACGCGAAGCCGACAGCTATTTACAGAGTGAGCGACTTTCAATGCAAGGTTACTTTGCCAAATACGGTAAAGTAGTACAAACCTTCGTGACAAATCCGCATTTAGTGAATTGGTTCGACAACTGGACTAAACGTGACCAAAGCCTTGATAACCAGCCTGGATACGACAGCGTTAATCAAGATTTTGTCCGTATCAGTGGCAACGATGACAACATCTTATCTGCCTTCTTTGCATCTGCAACAACAGGTGAGTATTTCAAAGAAAACGAGCGTACCACTCATTACAACGGCCAACCTTACTACGCATATAAACGTGGTTGGTGGCAAGACGCTTTAAAGATCAACAAACTCTATGTAGGCCCAATTTCTGTGGATTTAACCACAGGTAATGCCTCTGCAGTTGTACAACAGCCTGTGTATAAACAAAACAAGCTTGTTGGCTTTGGTGGTGTTGATTTACAGCTTAATAATATCAACGACATGGTTGAAGCTATTCGCTTTAATGGCCAAGGCTTTGGTTTCTTGCTTGATGGCAACCAAAAGGTTGTGCATTTTTCTAAACGCACTGGCCACAAGCTGTCTGTGACTGACGAAGGTCCGAATGGCAAAGAAGGTTTAGATGCCCTCGAAAAACAATTTAGCGACACTTCAGGCTTTAGCGAATTAAACCGCGCGATGAAAAGCCAAAAAGATGGTAGTAGCTTTGTGACTTTCAAAGGTGAGCAATATTACGTTGTATACAACCGCCTTGAATTAGAAACCCCTTACCTTGATTGGTACGTGGGTATTTTAATACCAACCAGTATGATTGATGAGCCAGTAAACGATGCGGTGATGACAACCACAACATCAGTGATCATCATTATCGCGATTATTATTGCGATGATCTTCTGGGCCACGCAAATGATCACCAAGCCACTGACTAAACTGACTTACATCATGCGTGATATCGCATCAGGTGATGGCGATTTAACACAAAAAATCGAAATTAAGAGTCATGACGAAGTGGGTCAACTTGCTCATCACATGAACACCTTCATCGATAAATTGCGCGCGATGATGCTTAATACTGCCGCGCAGGCTGAGCAACTAAGCCAAGCTGCGAGCCAGTTGAAAATTGTTTCGCAAAAAACGAACGATGAAATTCAGCAAGAAAAGCAACAAGTTGACAGTGTGAGTGCGGCTGTAACCGAAATGGCTTCTACAGTGATGGAAATCTCGCGTAATGCACAGCACACTAATAATGCCGCTGAAGAAGTACAAACTATTACTGCAGATGGCACTAAACGCTCAACTCAGGCTCAGTCAGTAATGACCGCTCTGGCAAGTCACATCGGTGAAGCATCTAAAGTCGTTGCGGGTCTTGAGCAAGAAAGTGGCAATATTGGCGCGGTGGTTGATGTTATCAACTCAATCGCTGAGCAAACCAACTTACTCGCACTAAACGCGGCGATAGAAGCTGCCCGTGCAGGTGAGCAAGGCCGAGGCTTCGCAGTTGTTGCCGACGAAGTTCGTTCACTGGCAAGCAGAACGCAAGAGTCAACGGATGATATTCGCAACATGATCAGCCGTTTACAACAAATTGCCCAACAAGCATCGACCATGATGCAACAAGGTCAAGAACGTGCTGAAGGCTCAGTTGAGCAAACACAAATTGTATTGCAAGCACTGCAAGATATCGCGCAATCAGTGACAAATGTACAAGATCAAAGTCATCAAATTGCGACTTCGACAGAACAGCAGACTGTGGTTGCAGAAGATATCAACAATAGCTTGGCAGCGATTAATCACTTAGTGAATAGCACTGCGGATCATGCCCATGAATTGGCGGATGAAGCACGTGATTTGAATGAATTAGCTGCGTCTTTAAATAAGACTGTTAATCAATTTAAGTTATAAAGATAAATTGCTGAAGTAGTTAAAAACCCGATGTCACCTGAAGATGACATCGGGTTTTTATCGTCAGCCTTCCCTGTTAATCGTGGCGCAACCGCTTTCGCGTGTTCCATAAATTCGTGCCACTGTTGCTTGTTCCATAAAGCAACTCCTTTGTCGGTCAATCCTTGTGTTGGTTGCGTTTGTACTTGTTCCATATAGTCCCCTCCTTACGCTAGCTTCATCCTGTTTGGCTCCCAGCCTAAGCTATTCCTTGCTGTCATTTCCATTCACTTTCTCCATAAAGCGTTGCCATTGTGCGCTACTCCATAACGCCTTGTTACTTCCTTGTTGTCCTTTGTGCTTAGCTACATTGTCCATACTGTAAACTCCTTGCGGTTTATCTTCCGTTACTCCTACAGCCCTTCCTTGCTGTGCTCCATTACCCATCCTTGCTAATTAATGCGGTGATTATCGCTTAGCGATGATATACACAGCATGAATCAAACCTGGAATGTACCCTAATAAGGTTAAAAGAATATTAATCCAGAACTGCGCACCTAAACCTACCTGTAAAAATACGCCGAGAGGTGGAATTAAAACCGATAAAATAATACGTATTAAATCCATGACTCACTCCTTGAAAAAGATAAGCCCAGCCAAAGCTGGGCTATATAGGGCTTGCTATTATTCAGCAACAATCGTTAATTCATCGATTACTTTGCGAACATCTTCAGCATTTTCAGCAATGCTGATTGCTAATTGCTTTTCTGCATCAGACTCAACAGTACCTTTCAGTGTTACTACACCGTTGTCGGTATCAACATCGATATCGGTACCACCCACTTCTGAGTTAAATAAATAACGTGTTGTGATTACAGTACTGATTTTTGCATCGGTTAAATCGCTTTCGGCTGAATCAGCTTTATCTGCTTTCATCTTCTTAGCCTTCATGTTTTTAACAACCGTTAGTTTGTTATCTACAGAGCTAACGCCATCTAGGCTAAGAACCAGCTCTTCAGCAAGCTCTTTATCTAATTCGCTATCAACTTTACCTGTTAATACAACCTTGCCATTCGTTACATCAGTGTTGATATCAAAGTTGTTAAGGTTTGTGTTCATAAGAAGCACAGTTTCTGCCTTACCATCAATCCAAGCATCTTTACTTTCATTTTCCCAGCTGCTTGCCTGAGCTGACATGCTAGTTGCACCAATTACTAAAGCGGCAATCATAGATTTGTTAAAAGTGTTCATAATCTTTCTCCTTTTGATTAAAGACAGTTTTACTAATGCGACTATGATGCCAATTATTTAATTATTAATTTTCAACAAGTTAAACAGTCATTCAGCGGTGATTTATATTCATTTCGGTAAAGATTTACAAGCTGCTCGGTAAGATGTTCACAATGTTGCAAAAATAACCATTTAGTTGCTGATTTTATTAATCTGTGGTTAATTTAACGAAGTAGCTTATTCAGCTAAAAACACAACAAACTGATTTATAAAGAAATAAACTTTGGCCTAAGCTTTGCACATAACGAATAACAGAAAAATCACTTTGATAATCACAACAGGGAACTACCATGGCCGTTAAACTTGAAGATCGCCCAATCGATCAAGTAAGAGAAGAAGTTATTGATCAACTCATTTATAACTACAGTCATGCTGTTATTTCAGCTGAAGCATTTGAACGCCGCCTAGACCAAGCAATGGCGGCCACCAGCAACGAAGTACTCGTTGAGCTTGTTGCTGATTTAGATCTGAAAGCAGATATTGACTACAAATCGCAAAAGCATGCGCAATTTAAACCTCACTACAGCCATAGCAGCGACAACGAGAGCCTGCAGCTTCGAAGCATTTTGGGTTCAAATGAGCGTAGCGGCCAATGGGTGGTACCAAAAGAAATTCACCTTACAAACTGCTTAGGTTCAATCGAACTCGACTTTAGCGAAGCGATTTTCCAACATCAGCATGTCACCATTTATGTGAACTGTATTTTAGGTAGCGACGAAATCTACGTGCCAGAACATGTTAATGTGGTATCTAAATTATTTAGCGTGATTGGCAGCGTAGAGAATAAGTCTGTTGCCTTAAACAAAGGCCAAGGCCCAACCATCACCATTGAAGGTAATGTTTGGCTAGGCTCAGTTGAGATCAAAGTAAAACGTACCATGAAAGAAAAGTTCATCAGCTTTGCCAACAGTCTAAAAGCCAGTTGGAAAGAGATGAATAAGATGTAGTAAAAGTTGCGAGTTGCGATTATGTTAATGTAGGTCGTCATTTATGGCGACAAGATATTGCATACGTTTCACCAATGACGCGCTAAAGCACGACCTACTAGAATGCGCGCGAAATAAATTTCACGCTTACATCGAAGATCTAATCGCACAAAGAGGGTAAGAGGCGCTTCGCTTAAGAGAAAACTCAGTTCTCTTCCTCTATGCTCTCTGTGCCCTCTGTGGTTAGAAAAAGATCTTTAGTTCACGAAGATATTAAATCTTTTGGTTTCCTCATTGTCTTCTCATTTTCTTCTCTTTGTGCAAAACATATTTGAACCACAGAGAGCACAGAGGCGCTGCGCGCTACACAGAGAAAACCCAATTAATACAAAGAGAATGACTAGAGCCTGTCCTTCTCTTCCTCTGTGCACTCTGTGTCCTCTGTAGTTAGAAAAAAGATCTTTAATTCACAAAGAGGACAAGAAGCGCTGCGCTTTAGAGAAAACAAAAAACACAATTATCACTTCCTCATTCTCTTCTCATTCACTTCCCTTTGTGCAAATTTTTTAAAACAAATTGAACCACAGAGAAAAGCAAGTTATTACTTTCTCATTCTCTTCTCTTTGTGCATATATTTTTCTCGACCTTCTAGTGCTCGGCTAAAAGCTGACTGCTCTAGCTACAAGTCATTATTCCTTTCACTCGGTATATCACTGAAATACTCTACAAACTCAACTTCAAAACCTGCGGGATCGATAAAATATACATTTTTACGATACGGGTTTTCTGGACCCTGTTTATCTATTTCATAACCAGCGTCAACCAAGCGTTCAATTACGGCATTAATGTCGTTTGTCACATAGGCAAAATGAGCTAGGCCCACTTGGTGACCTGCTAAATCACGGTTTTCAGCTTCACCGTTATCGCTTAATGCAAGATATTGGTAATCATCACCAAAGTGCAGCCATTTACGCGGTTTGCCTGACCATGTGCTATCACCTTGGCTACGCACACGCCAATGTGGGAATGCGGCTTTATAAAAGTGCAGCATGGCATCAACATTACTTACAACAAGGTTTACGTGCTCTAAATACATGGTAGTTTTCCTTTTTATTTTTAAACTGCCACCAAGATAAAACCTCAAGTTAAGTTTAGGTAAAGCGTTTTTTCAAATAAAAAAGCCCCACAAACGTGAGGCTTTAAAATTGAGTAGTTATTGATGAATCAACTACCTGCAACCTGCATTTGTTCAATCAATACAGAGCCAGTTTGAATACCACCGCGACGCTCGATGTCGCCACCTAAGCCGACAACTGCCTTGAACATGTCTTTTAAGTTACCAGCAATCGTGATTTCACTGACTGGGTATTGGATTTCACCATTTTCAACCCAGAAGCCAGCTGCGCCACGTGAGTAATCACCAGTTACGGTGTTCACACCTTGGCCCATAAGCTCAGTTACTAATAAACCTGTGCCCATAGTTTTTAATAGCGCTTTTAAATCAGCATGGGTTTGTTCAACTAGCCAGTTATGAATACCACCAGCATGACCCGTTGGTGTCATCGATAGTTTACGTGCCGCGTAGCTAGCTAATAGATAAGTTTGCAGCTCACCACCTTGAATAATTTCACGGTCTACAGTTTTTAAACCTTCAGCATCAAACGGCGAAGACGCTAAACCTCTTAATAAATGCGGGCGCTCAGAGATATTCACGCAATCGCTAAATACTTTAGTCCCTAAGCTATCAAGCAAGAAGCTCGATTTACGATAAAGTGCACCACCACCAATCGCCGACACTAAATGGCCAAACAATGAGTTAGCAATATCTGCTCTAAAGATTACAGGCACTTTCATAGTACCTAGCTTTTGGCTATTAAGCTTAGCCAAGGTTTCAGTTGCAGCTTCGAGACCCACTTTTGCAGCGTCATTTAAATCATCTTTATGGCGCGCTACGGTATAGGCTGAATCGCGCTGCATTTGCTCGCCATCTTTACCAATCACCATAGTGCTAATGCTATGACGCGTACGTGGGTAACCTGCAATCATGCCATGGCTGTTACCATAAACACGTAGACCTTGGTGAGAAGAAAAACTCGCACCGTCTGAGTTTACAATACGCTCATCGGCGTTTAATGCCGCCTGCTCTGCTTGATGACAAAGCTCAATACCTTGCTCTGGGCTTACTTCCCACGGGTGGTATAAATCTAAATCAAGCGGTGCAAACTCTAGTAACTCTTTATCAGCGATACCATTAAATGGGTCGTCAGAAGTGAACTTAGCAATATCAATGGCTTTTTCGACCACTGTACGTAATGTTTTAGGGTTTAGGTCTGCCGTTGAAGCAGAGCCTTTGTTATTACCCACATAAACACTGATACCTAAGCCACCGTCCTGGTTAAACTCTATTGTTTCAACTTCGCCCATACGCGTGCTGACAGACAAACCTGATGTGCTCGACATCGCCGCTTCTGCTGCTGTTGCACCAAGCTTTTTTGCATGCTCAAGCACTTCGCTTACTGCGTCTTTCACTTCAGAAATGTGTTGATAAATAGGATCTTTCATCTTGTGTGTCCTAGGTTCTGATATTTTTTATAGTGTAACGAATGCTAACACACTGCGAGACCTGCATCAGCTAATATTAATCATTAACTAAATGACGTATAATAGCGAATAGTTAAGTTTACTGAATGAGCATCCTTATGGCGAAGAAGAAAAAGCCACTTATCGAAGAAGAAATTATTTACGTATCAAAAAGCGAATTAAAACGTGAAGCCATGCAATATCATGGTCTGGGTGCTGAAATCGCGAAAATGCCGAAAAAGCAACGCGATCGTTTACCGCTCAATCACGATTTAAAAGAAGCCCTTGTTGTTTCTGATAAGGTGAGTGACAAAAGCGATGCATATCGTCGTAACCTAAACTACATCGCAAAAGTATTACGTACCACAGAGAACGTTGATGAAATTCAAGCGATGATCGACATCATGCTTAACAAAAACAACCAAGCGGATGTTTTGTTGAACAAGATTGAAATGCTTCGTGATGATTTGATCAAACAAGGTGACGACCTGATCAATTCAACAATTGATCAATACCCGTCTCTTGAACGCCAAAAAATGCGCCAATTAGTGCGTAGCGCCGCAAAAGAAGTGAAAGCTGAAAAACCAGCCAAAGCGTACAAAGAGTTATTCCAGTATCTTAAAGATGCGATTATGGTTTAATTTCCTTCGCGCGAAATAAATATCACGCCTACATCAAAGACATTTAATCGCACAAAGAGATTGTGAGACGCTTCGCTTTAGAGGGAAACAAAATATTTTTTGGTTTCCTCATTCACTTCTCATTGTGAAAAACATATTTGAACCACAGAGAACACTGAGGCGCTTCGCGCTACACAGAGAAAACCAAATTATCACAAAGAGCTCATGAGACGCTGCGCTTTAGAGAAAGTAAAAAATGATCTTGTGGTTCCCTCATTCTTTTCTCATTCACTTCTCTTTGTGCAAAACATATTTGAACCACAGAGAACACAGAGGCGCTTCGCGCTACACAGAGAAAACCAAAGTATCACAATGAGATCATGAGACGCTTTACTGAAGATAAACCTCCGTTCTCTTCCTCTGTGCTCTCTGTGTCCTCTGTGGTTAGAAAAAGATCTTTAACTCACAAAGAGTGATAAGAGACACTTCGCTGATAAGGGAAACAAAATATTTTTTGGTTTCCTCATTCACTTCTCTTTGTGAATATATTTTTGCCCGACCTTCTAGCACTCGCCGCCATATCAGCAAACAAACGCAGTACAACATACACCATTGTTCGGCTCAAAACTGACGGCTGAAAGCTGACAACTCCAAACAAAAAAGGCTCTGAGCGTTCACTCAGAGCCTTTTTAAATCGATAATCAATTACCAGATTTTTACGCGATCTTCTGGTTTGATATACATCTTGTCGCCTTCTTTCACATCAAACGCTTGATAGAATTCTGGCATGTTTGAAAGAATACCGATTACACGGTAGTGGCTTGGTGAATGAGGGTCTGTCATTAGGCGGTTACGTAACTCTTCGTCACGGTATTTACGACGCCAAATTTGTGACCATCCCATGAAGAAACGTTGATCACCCGTGTAACCATCAATCACAGGCGCTTTTTCATCACCAAGTGATAATTGGTAAGCAGTATAGGCAACTGTTAAGCCGCCTAAGTCACCAATATTTTCACCTAATGTTAGCTCACCATTTACGCTAGCATCTTCAAACGGCTTATATTCATTATACTGAGCAACTAGCTGACCTGTGCGCTCTTCAAACTGTTTAAGGTCTGATTCGCTCCACCAGTTACGTAAGTTTCCGTCACCATCGTATTTCGCACCTTGGTCATCAAAACCGTGACCAAGTTCGTGGCCGATTACCGCACCGATTGCACCGTAGTTAACAGCGTCATCGGCTTCAAGGTTAAAGAATGGCGGTTGTAAGATAGCCGCAGGGAATACGATTTCGTTGTTCACTGGGTTGTAGTAAGCGTTTACTGTTTGTGGTGTCATGTGCCACTCAGAGCGATCAACTGGCTTACCTAGTTTAGCAATCATATCGGCAAACTCCCATTCGCTGTGGCGAATGTAATTACCGACTAAATCATCGCTTTTAACTTCAAGTGCTGAGTAGTCTTTCCATTTATCTGGGTAACCGATTTTTGGCGTGAACTTATCAAGCTTTTCTTTTGCAGCGATTTTTGTTTCTGGGCTCATCCACTCAAGGTTTTCAATCGCAACTGCGTAACCTCTAATTACGTTATCAACTAACTCTTCCATACGCGCTTTCGCTTCAGGTGGGAAGTTATCTTTAACGTATACTTTACCAAGCATTTCACCTAATACACCGTTTGATGCATCAACTGCTTTTTTCCAAAGCGGAGATTGCTCAGTCACACCACGAAGCGTTGTGCTGTAAAAATCAAAGTTAAGATCTACAAGCTCTTTATCTAATAGTGCAGCGTAGTTGCTCACAAAGTGGAACTTAAGGTAATTCTGCCAAGTTGCTAAGTCTGTATCCTTGTAGATACCTGCAAATTTTTCTAGGTAACTAGGTTGGCGAATGATTACCTCTTCAGTTTTAATACCTGACGCATCAAGGTAAGCTGCAAAGTCAAAGTCGCCAGTAAGTTTGTTAGCATCTGCAACGCTCATCTTGTTGTAAGATTTAGTAGCATCGCGACTTTCAACACGGCTCCACTGCGCATCAGCAATGCTTGTTTCAAGATCAATAATAGCTTTAGCCGCAGATTCTGCATCTGCTACACCCGCTTTACTTAAGATAGCTGTAACGTATGCTTGGTAAGCTTCACGAATTTTTGTGAATTTTTCATCGTCTTTTAGATAATAATCACGATCTGGTAAACCTAAACCAGACTGATAAACATACATCGCGTATTCGCTCGAGTTTTTTGCATCATTATTGACATAATAACCAAATGGTAAGCTACCACCTTTAATGCGAAGTTCAGCCATTAAAGCAACAAGCTCAGGCTTGCTCTTTACTGCATCAACGCTTGCAAGTACTGGCGTTAATGGTTTGATACCAGCCGCTTCACGGCCTGCTTCATCCATATAGCTGTTATAGAACGCAGCTAACTTAGCTTCATCTGACCCCGGTTTAACATTAGTGTTTGCCGCTGCCTTTTCTAACACTTCTTTCATCGCTTTTTGCGAATCATCGTAAAGCTGAGTGAATGAACCATAGTTTGATTTATCACCCGGAATTTCTGTTTTTTCTAACCATTCGCCGTTTACGTGATAGTAAAAGTCATCTTGTGCGCGAACAGACTTGTCCATGTTCGCCAGTTCAATACCTGAATTTAAAGGTGCTTTTGCTTCAGTGACGGCCGCAGTTGCTGGTGCTTTAGTTTCTTGTTCTTTTTCACCACAACCAACAAGACCGAGGGCTAGTGCAATACTTGCCGCGGTAAGTGTTACTTTTTTCATGGGAGTCCCGTACTAATTATTTTTTGATGTATTTATCGAAAAACTAGCAAACCTAATTAATCATTAGTTTTTCGCTTTCTCCATAATAAACCTCTCAAGCAAAACAATAAAACCGAATATGTAACAATTCTTATCAAAAAAGATAAGCGGCATATCTGAGCGGTGAGAGGGAGAAAAGCGATAAGGTGAAGACCGTAATGGTATTCCTAACAACTCATTAGAGTCTATTTCGCAAGTCGAAGTCGTTATGAGCCGATGTTTTCACACATCAGCTTTTTAATTAGATGAAGCTTTCTTAAGCTGTGCAATCCCCCAAAAAAGCACCCCAGCCCCCGTGCACGATAAGAAAAAGAACAACCCTAAGCCGACAGGCGATCCCCAAAACAAAATACTGTATAAAACTTCCATCTCTATATCCTTTATTATTATTTGAATAACACGTTATATAAGTTTTAAGAACGGCTCGTCAAGAAGCATTATCCACGCATTGCTTGAATACTCTCTAGCGCTTTAGCAAGCTGTGCTTTTAGTTTTTTATAGCGTACATAAACAGCCAGCACGATAATGCCATTAATACCAAGCTGGATAAGCCATAGGCTGTATGTTTTAAACATAACCATATTAAACAAGGCAACGATCAGCAAAGCGCACCAAAGAACGACACAGCCAATAAAACTCACATGCCAGTAATGAACTTGGTGCTTCAGCTGATTCTCTTTAAAATTAAGCATTGCATTGACGTCTAGCGTTTCTGCTCGCCAAAGCTTTCGTCTTAAACGGTATGACCAAATCCCAAAACCTAAAGGAATAGGTACTAATAGCGCAAACATAATGGTTTCATAGGTATTTTTTGCCTCAAACAACATGGCGTAAATACAAAATACGGTTACCACAACACCTAATAAAGAGTCGATTAAACCTTTTAGCTTTAACTTAGTTCGCGACTTTTGTGTTTGCGCAATTAACGCCGCGCTATCCACCTTCGGGGTTGCTTGCACGAATGCCTGCTGCCACTTAGCTAATTGATCATCTGCTTCGAATTTATCCACTTTATTTACTCCATTAGGCTCGCAAGTTGTTGTCTTGCCCTACTTACACGTTTAGCAACTGCATCTTCAGACAATCCCAGTGTTTGAGCTATCTCACTTTGATTAAACCCTTCAAGCTGCAAAGCAAGCACCTGCCTATATTTCAGCGATAATTTACGAAGGGCAGCCATTAAATCTAAGCTGTCGTCTGGTGATTTATGCGCACTTAAGGCGTGGGTGTAATTAATACTTTCAGAGCTTGCCACCTCTTTGCAGTTTTGCTCTTTTATCACATGATCAACCGCTTTATTGTGAGCTATTCGGGCAATATAGGTTTTTATGCTGGCATCGCCACGAAAGGCAACATCGGGTGATGAGTCATTACTTTCAAAAGCGCGCCAAACAGCCAGCGACATCTCTTGAATTAGCTCATCTTGTAGCGCTTGATTGATCTCGTAGGTTGCAGCAACACGCGCCAACAACGGCGCGTATTCATTCAGCAATGTGTTTATTTGAACATCAGCTTTCACTGTACTTCCATGTTTTTATTATTATTTGAACAAACGATTATAGGCACAAAAGTAGGTACATGCTAATACCGGCCCTACCAACAACATAGGTAAAAGACTATAAGGGGCAGTAAAGGTAACGAGCATATTAATCAAACAAAGCATGCTTAATGGTTTAATCACCGTTAATGCGGTTGTAATACTTTCTTTTACAGCTGAAATAAGCGAAGCATTATTTAAAAGTAACAGGGGCACCACAAACATAAGCAGCATATTTATAGGGACAATTGATACAAACATAACCCCTACGCGCCAGCGCTCAACATCAACAAATTGACCAGACAATAATACCGATAACTGCTCACTACCGATCAAAGCACTGCCAACAGCAAATTGCACCAGCGCCAGTAAAATACCAACAACTGACCACACGGCAACTCGCCCCCACTTCGCCCATGTTGCATTGTGCCTAAATGAAAATCTCTGGTTATTATTCAGGTTAAACAACAAAGGCCATACCGTTGCCATTAACATAGGCGCTAACCATTTAGATACGGTTAAACCTGTAGGTGCAGGCAATAGCTGCACTAAACCAGGCAAAATGGCGAACAGCGTCATAAGTAAAAAAAGTTTAAACGGTGCTTTTTTAAATAGCCCCCACCCTTCTTTTAACCAAAGAGCAGCATCACTAAATGGTGCATTTGCTGAATCAAGTTTTAGCGTATTCACAGTTGATGTTGTAGTCGTCATGAGTTTGTCCTTTTCGAAAAAATAGATACACAAGACACTGCCTATTGCTACCACCAAATAGAACAACTTCGTGTCATTTGCAGCTATAGACGAGACAAACTCAAAAAACCTGACAAAATATTTTTAAAAAAATAAAAATAATTTTATTTCTTTGAATTTTAAGGATAAAAAAGAGGTGTAGAAATTTTTGAGATTAAGCTAGTAAAGCTAATAAAAAAATTTTGGGTCTATAAGAGGTGTTTAATTTAACTATCTATTTGAAATTGCGTTTCTTTCTTAAGCAAAAAAGTCCCACATAGGGACTTTTAATAATTACTTATGGCCAGCAGGTGCTTTATTTACTACCTGTACTTGAGAGGAAATTGCTCGCTCAATAACTTGATTATAAACTCGCTTTTTCTCACTTGAGCTTGAATCAAGTACAAAGTCTGAAAGCTTAGAATTTTGAGCTTGCTTTGGCTTTATTAAATTTGAAAACATAGGCACTCCTAAAGCTCGTTTTTTGAGCTGGACGATGATTTTATCAGGCTCTCTAGATCTTCTCTAGTGAATTTTTCATCTAAATGATGCTCAATTGCCTGAACATTATCATGATAAAAGCGTGTTCGACCCTTATTATTCTTAACTAATAAATCTACTTTAATTTGACTTCCAAACTCTGCCTTAAGTTCCTTTATAACTTTTTGTGATGCAAAAAATTGATCTATAAAAGTATTTGGTAAAATTCTACGCCCTTCTAACTTCTCTCTAGCTTCAACAAATTCCCATGCATATTCTGGGTTTTGGTATACAAACAAAATAAGCACATTTCGACCTTTACGAATAGATCGCTCAATATTTTTTTCTGCAACATCATAACTTGCCAAGGTACCATCTAACAAAAATGACTGTTTATTTTTAAAAGCATGGTCAATTGTC